>NZ_BAAILP010000205.1:50441-54492 GCF_054589055.1 Novosphingobium sp. 11B
ATGTAATCCAACATCGACATGCGGGACGGTACTATATCCTGCCGTGTATAGTTATGCTGTGCACAGTGATGAACATTACTCAACATCGCATGCAATCGTGACGCCGTAGCGCCGGGCAACTTATCCGGGCAGAGTGGGTTGATGGTCACATAGGGCGCGCCTTGGGCAAGGAAGGCGTGAACCGGCTGCGGTTTTGCCGTGGTCGTCTCTTAAACGAAAGCATCACCCATGACGGAAGGATACGGAGCGATCTCTCGGCGCGACGTTCTCAAGACCAGTGCGACGGGCGCGGCGATCGCCGGTTCGCTCGGCCCGGGCAACGTGGCGATGGCACAGGCTCAGACCGCCGCGCCGCCGCATGCCGCCGTCAGCCTCAGGATCAACGGCAAGGCGACGCGGCTGGAGCTGGACACCCGCACCACGCTGCTCGACGCCCTGCGCGAGCATGTGAAGCTGACCGGCACCAAGAAGGGCTGCGACCACGGCCAGTGCGGCGCCTGCACGGTCATTGTCAACGGCCGCCGCATCAACTCGTGCCTGACCCTGGCGGTGATGCACGAGGGCGACGCGGTGACCACCATCGAGGGCCTCGGCAGCCCGGACAACCTGCACCCGATGCAGGCCGCCTTCGTCGAGCATGACGGCTACCAGTGCGGCTACTGCACGCCGGGCCAGATCTGCTCGGCCGTCGCGGTGCTCGAGGAGATCCGCGCCGGCGTGCCCAGCCACGTCACGGCCGACGTCTCCAAACCCTCGCCGATGACGACGACCGAGATGCGCGAGCGCATGAGCGGCAACATCTGCCGCTGCGGCGCTTACTCCAACATCGCCGAAGCCATGGCTCAGGTCGCAGGAGTGAAGGCATGAGGCCGTTCACCTATGAGCGCGCCACGAGCGCGCAGGATGCGGCTGCGAAAGTCGCCGCGACGCCGGGCGCGCGCTTCATCGCGGGTGGCACCAACCTGCTCGACCTGATGAAGCTGGAGATCGAGACGCCGACGCACCTGATCGACGTCAACGGCCTCGGCATGGAC
The DNA here is from genome assembly GCF_054589055.1 of Novosphingobium sp. 11B. Taxonomy (NCBI): domain Bacteria; kingdom Pseudomonadati; phylum Pseudomonadota; class Alphaproteobacteria; order Sphingomonadales; family Sphingomonadaceae; genus Novosphingobium; species Novosphingobium sp. 11B. The sequence continues at coordinate 51,476 of NZ_BAAILP010000205.1, forward strand.
AAGATCGAACCGATAGAAGGCGGAGGCCTGCGCATCGGTGCGCTGGTCCGCAACACCGACCTCGCCGCCGACGCGCGCGTGCGCAAGGACTACGGCGTGCTCACCCGCGCGCTCGTTGCGGGCGCTTCGGGCCAGCTGCGCAACAAGGCGACGACGGCGGGCAACCTGCTCCAGCGCACCCGCTGCCCGTATTTCTACGACGTCAACATGCCCTGCAACAAGCGCAAGCCCGGCTCGGGCTGCGCGGCGATCGGCGGTTTCAGTCGTCCGCTCGGCGTGATCGGCACCAGCGACGCCTGTATCGCCACGCATCCCAGCGACATGGCGGTGGCGATGCGCGTGCTCGATGCCTCGGTCGAGACGATCCGCCCCGACGGCACCACCCGCGCCATTCCCATCGCCGACTTCCACACGCTGCCGGGCCAGACCCCGCACGTGGAAACCGCGCTGGAGAAGGGCGAGATGATCATCTCCGTCGCGCTCCCCAAGCCCAGGGGCGGCACGCATATCTACCGCAAGGTCCGCGACCGTGCGTCCTACGCCTTCGCGCTCGTCTCCGTCGCGGCGGTGATCGGCAAGGACGGGAAGGGCGCCGTGGCGCTTGGCGGTGTCGCGCCCAAGCCGTGGCGTGTCGAGGAAGCCGACGCCTTGCTGCCCAAGGGCTCGAAGGCCGTCGCCGACCGACTCTTCGCCGGGGCCACCCCGCGCGAGGACAATGCATTCAAGCTGACCCTCGCCCAGCGCACCATCGCGGCGGTTCTTGCGGAGGCAAAAGCATGAAGTTCGATACCCCCGCAGGGACCAACCCGATCGACCGCATGAAAGTCGTCGGCAAGCCCACCACGCGCATCGACGGCCCGCTCAAGGTCACCGGCCACGCGCCTTACGCTTACGAGCATCAGGAACTGCCGGGGAAACCGGCTTACGGCTACGTCGTCGGCTCGGCGGTGGCGAAGGGCACGATCCGCTCGATGGACACCTCCCGCGCCGAACGTGCGCCGGGGGTGGTCGCCGTAGTCACGCACCGCAACGCGGGCAAGATCGCCAAGGGTAACTTCAACACCGCGATGCTGCTCGGCGGCCCGAAGATCCAGCACTACCATCAGGCCATCGCCGTGGTCGTCGCCGAAACCTTCGAGCAGGCCCGCTCCGCCGCCGCGCTGATCGACGTCGATTATGCGCGCGACGGCGGCGCCTTCGACCTCGCCGCCGCCAAGGTGGATGCGCCGGACGCCACCGGCTCCGACGCGCCGACCGCCGTGGGCGATTTCGCCGGGGCCTTCGCCGCGGCGCCGGTGCAGCTCGACCAGATGTACACCACCCCCGACCAGAGCCACGCGATGATGGAGCCGCATGCCACCATCGCCGCGTGGGAGGGCGACAAGCTCACGGTCTGGAGCGCCAACCAGATGGTCGCGTGGGGTGCGGGCGACCTTGCCCGCACGCTCCAGATTCCCCCTGAGAACGTGCGCCTGATCGCGCCCTACATCGGCGGCGGTTTCGGCGGTAAGCTGTTCCTGCGCTCGGACGTGCTCATGGCCTCGCTGGGTGCGAAGGCGGCGAAGCGTCCGGTCAAGGTCGCGCTGCCGCGTCCGTTCATGGGCAACAACACCACGCACCGCCCCGCGACGATCCAGCGCATCCGCCTCGGCGCGACGAAGGACGGCAAGCTGACCGCGATCGGCCACGAAAGCTGGTCGGGCGATCTCGAAGGCGGCGGCCCGGAAAGCGCCACGCAGCAGACCAAGCTGCTCTACGCGGGTGCAAACCGCATGACCGCGCTGCGCCTCGCCGTTCTCGACCTGCCCGAAGCCAACGCCATGCGCGCGCCGGGCGAGGCGCCCGGCCTGATGGCGCTGGAAATCGCCGTCGACGAACTGGCCGAGAAGCTGGGCATGGACCCGGTTAAACTGCGCGTCATCAACGATACCCAGGTCGATCCGGAGAAGCCCGAACGCCCGTTCTCGCAGCGCAACCTCGTGCGCTGTCTGGAGGAGGGCGCCGAGCGCTTCGGCTGGGCACGCCGCAAGGCTCCGGGCCAGGTGCAGGACGGCCGCTGGCTGATCGGCATGGGCGTGGCGGCGGCGTTCCGCAACAACCTCAACATGAAGTCCGGCGCGCGCGTCCGCCTCAGCCCCTCGGGGCAGGTGACGGTCGAAACCGACATGACCGACATCGGCACCGGCACTTACACCATCATGGCGCAGACCGCGGCCGAGATGATGGGCGTGCCGCTTGCCAAGGTGACGGTGAAGCTGGGCGATTCCTCGTTCCCGGTCTCGGCCGGATCGGGCGGGCAGTGGGGCGCGAACTCCTCGACGGCGGGGCTCTATGCCGCCTGCGTCAAGCTGCGAGAGGCGATCGTCACCAAGCTGGGCCTCGGGCCGGGCGAGGCGGTGTTCGAGAACGGACAGGTCCACGTCGGCAACCGCGTCGCCGACATTGCCGCTGCGGCCAAGGGCGGCGAGATCGTGGTGGAAGACTCGATCGAGTTCGGCGATCTCGGCAAGAAGTTCCAGCAGTCCACCTTCGGCGCGCACTTCGTCGAGGTGGCGGTCGATCGTTACACCGGCGAAACGCGCGTGCGGCGCATGCTGGCGGTCTGCGCGGCGGGCCGCATCCTCAACCCCACGGCGGCGCGCAGCCAGGTGATCGGCGCGATGACCATGGGCGTGGGCGGCGCGCTGATGGAGGAACTGGCGGTCGACAAGCGCTTCGGCTTCTTCGTCAACCACGACCTTGCGGGTTACGAAGTGCCGGTCCATGCCGACATTCCGCATCAGGAGGTCGTGTTCCTCGACGAGGCGGACGACAAGGTCTCTCCCATGAAGGCCAAGGGCGTGGGCGAACTGGGCCTGTGCGGCGTCGGCGCGGCGGTGGCGAACGCGATCTACAACGCCACCGGCGTGCGCGTACGCGACTATCCGATCACGCTGGACAAGCACCTCGACAAGCTGGGCGAAGTGGTCTGAGCCTTTAGCCACTCTTCGTCATTGCGAGCGAAGCGAAGCAACCCA
>NZ_BAAILP010000205.1:54680-74730 GCF_054589055.1 Novosphingobium sp. 11B
ATTACCGCATAAATGCCCTTCCGGCGTTCCGATCTTGCCGACCTTTCGTATTTCCTCGCCATCGCGCGGCATCGCAATTTCCGCAAGGCAGCGACCGAACTGGGCGTCAGCGCCTCGGCGCTCAGCCATTCGCTGCGCGGGCTGGAGGAGCGGCTCAAGGTCCGGCTCGTCAACCGCACCAACCGCTCGGTCACGCTGACGGCGGCGGGCGAAGACCTGCAGGCCGCGATCCGCGACCCCTTCGCCGCGATCCACGAAGCCGAGGATCTGCTCAACCTCCACCGCGATGCCCCCACCGGCCGCGTGCGCCTCAACGTCCCGGACGAGGCGGCGATGCGGATGCTGGCGCCGGTGCTGCCCGAATTCGTCACGCGCTACCCCGACGTGGAACTCGATATCAGTGTGGACAACACGATGGTGGACGTGATCGAGGCGGGCTTCGACGCAGGGATACGCTTCGGCGGCACCGTGCCCGAGGACATGATCGCCCAGCGCCTCTCACCCGATTTCCGCTGGGTGGTGGCCGGCGCGCCCGCCTACTTCGCAAAGCACGGCGAGCCGCAGCATCCCGACGACCTCATGCGTCATCAGTGCATCCGTCTGCGCCTCGGTAACGGGCGTATGTACAATTGGGATTTCGACCGGGGCGAGGAGTCTCTCGCGCTGGCGGTGCCCGGCGGCATCATCGTCGACAACGGCAGCGTCAGCCGCGCACTGGCCCTGAGCGGCATGGGGCTGATGTACGCGGCGGAACCGGCCATCGCTCCGCTGCTGGCCGACGGTTCATTGCGCGCGGTGCTGCAGGAGTGGGCCTCGCCGGGGCCGGGCTACTTCATCTATTATTCCAGCCGGCGCCAGGTGCCGAGGGGCCTTCGCCTGCTGATCGACCTGATCCGCGAGATGAAGCCGCTGGGGTGAGCAGACCCTTCGACAAGCTCAGGGTGAGCGGAATTGGTGCAAACCTTCCAATCCGCTCAGGCTGAGCTTGTCGAAGCCCTATCGGGAAAGACTGCGCCCACCTCAATAATCCTCGGTGTCGATCGAAGCGTTCATGGTCGGCGAATAGCGGTGACCGCTGACCGTCTGCTGGTTGATGATCTCTCCGGCACGCGCGATCACCTCCGGCGCGATGTCCAGCGTCATCGTCCCGTGGTTCTGGTCGAAGTGCGCGATCGAACGGGTGCCGGGGATCGCATGCAGGTGCTCGCCCTGCGCCAGTACCCAGGCCAGCGACAGCTGCGCAGGCGTCGCCCCGGCTTCTGCGGCGAGGGCGGCAAGCTGCTCGATCAGCGCGAGGTTGGCGGGCCAGTGCTCTGCCGAGAAGCGCGGCATGCTAAGGCGGATGTCCTTGCCGCCGAGTTGCTCGGGCGCGGTGATCTCACCGCACAGCGCGCCGCGCCCGACCGGGGAGAACGCGACCAGCGCGATGCCGAGCTCACGCGTGGTGTCCAGCACGCCCAGCTCGACGTTGCGGGTCCAGAGCGAGTATTCGGTCTGGACCGCCGCCATCGGGTGCACCGCGTGCGCCTCGCGGATATGCGCGCTCGACCATTCGGAGACGCCGTAGGAGCCGATCTTGCCTGCCTCGATCAGCCGGGCCATCGCGCCGACCGAATCCGCGATCGGCGTGTCGCGGTCGAGCCGGTGCATGTAGAACAGGTCGACATGGTCGGTGCCCAGCCGCTTGAGGCTGGCATCGATAGAGGCGGCGATGCTCTCCGGGCGGCAGTCGGTGCCGCGACGCTCGCCTTCGAGCACGATGCCGGTCTTGGTGGCGAGGAAGAATTCGTCGCGCCGATCCATGATCGCCTCGCGCAGGGTCTCCTCGCTGACGCCCATGCCGTAGATATTCGCGGTGTCGAAATGGTCGCAACCGGCGTCCAGGGCATGGCGGAACAGCGAAACCGCATCCGCGCGGTCGGGCGCCTCGCCGTAGGCCCAGGCGATGTTCATGCAACCGAGGCCGATGGCGGCGACTTCGCGGCCGGCGAGAAGGCGTTTGGTCATGGGGTATCCTGTATTCGGGGGAACCGCAGAGGTCGGCCAAATTGCCTGGCCAGTCAAGCGCGTGGGACGCAGCGAGCTTGCAGAGATTGCATGTGAATATATGCAACTAAGTCGCAATAGCGATGGACATGATGAACTTGTGCCTTATCTAACCCGCTGACGACATTGTATGAGCGAAGGAGGTCTCGAAGCCATGGAAACCCGCCGCGAATCCGACAGCATCGGTGAAATCGACGTACCCGCCAGCGCCTACTGGGGCGCGCAGACCCAGCGCTCGATCGAGAACTTCCCCTTCGGCGAGACCGAACGCATGCCGATCGCCATCGTCCATGCCCTGGCGCTGGTGAAGCAGGCGGCGGCGCGGGTGAATCGCAAGCACGGGCTCGACGCGAAAGTGGCCGACGCCATAGAGAGCGCCGCGCAGGAAGTCGTCTCGGGCAAGCTCGACGACCAGTTCCCGCTGGTGATCTGGCAGACCGGCTCGGGCACGCAGTCCAACATGAACGTCAACGAGGTGATCGCGGGCCGCGCCAACGAGATCCTGACCGGTACGCGCGGCGGCAAGTCGCCGGTCCATCCCAACGACCATGTGAACATGGGCCAGTCCTCGAACGACAGCTTCCCCACCGCGCTTCATGTGGCGGCGGCGCGCGCGGCGAACGACAAGCTCTACCCCGCGCTGGCGCAGCTCCATTCCTCGCTTCAGGCCAAGTCGGAAGCGTGGAAGGACATCGTCAAGATCGGCCGCACGCACCTGCAGGACGCGACGCCAGTGACGCTGGGGCAGGAATTCTCCGGCTACGTCCAGCAGCTTCACCTTGCGCGCGGCCGCATCGAACCGGCCGTCTCGGGCGAAGTGAGCGCGCTGGCGCAGGGCGGTACGGCGGTCGGCACCGGGCTGAACGCGGTGCCGGGCTTCGACGTCGACGTGGCGGCCGAACTGGCGAGTCTCACCGGCCTTCCGTTCCGCACTGCCGAGAACAAGTTCGAGGCGCTCGCTTCCAACGATCCGCTGGTGCACTTGTCCTCTACGCTGGCGACGCTGGCGGTGGCGCTGACCAAGATCGCCAACGACGTGCGCTGGCTGGGCTCGGGCCCGCGTTCGGGCCTTGGCGAACTGGACCTGCCTGCGAATGAGCCGGGCAGCTCGATCATGCCGGGCAAGGTCAACCCGACCCAGTGCGAGATGCTGACGATGGTTTCCGCGCAAGTCATCGGCAATCATCAGGCGGCGACCATCGGCGGCCTGCAGGGCGCGTTCGAACTCAACGTGTTCAAGCCGCTGATCGGCGCGGCGGTGATCCGCTCGATCGACCTGCTTTCGGTCGGCATGGTCAGCTTCGCCGAACGCTGCGTCGACGGCATCGAGCCGAACCGTGCGCGGATCGCTGAACTGCTCGACCGCTCGCTGATGCTGGTGACCGCGCTGGCGCCCGAGATCGGCTACGACAACGCCGCCAAGATCGCCAAGCACGCGCATGCCGAAGGCCAGACGCTCAAGCAGGCGGCGCTGGAACTGGGGCTGGTGGACGAAGCGACGTTCGACCGCGTGGTGCGCCCCGAAACGATGGTGTGAGCGGCGGGGACTTCGACAAGCTCAGCCTGAGCGGAATTTGGAAGTTCTCTCTCCACCCGCTCAGGCTGAGCCTGTCGAAGCCCCGTTGATACAGAACCCCGCTCTCATTTTTGCAACGATCCGTTCCGATCATTGCGTTTGATCGCGCAGGTCTGGCAAGGCAGTTAGGACCCGGGTGCGGGGCGTGGACTTTGACGGTCGCGCGGCGCACCTTCCTGACCCTTCCGACCGCGCGAGACCATGGCCGAACACCCCGCCAATTCCCCACGTCCTGAAGTACCGCAGGGCGAAGCGGAGATCGCCGCCGCGGCTGCCGCGCGCGCCTTGCCGATCCTGCCCGAGTGCGCCCCGGGTGTCGCCGCCAATCTTGTGCTGCTGGCGCGCCATGCCCGCACGATGCGCGGCGAACCGGCATGAGGTCGATCGCGCAAACCGCCGCTGCCGTGCGCGCCGGGACGCTCAGCGCCCGCGCCATGGTGGAAGAAGCGCTGATCGCCCTGATCGCCGACGAGCATGTAGCCGTCACCCGCGTCCTGCACGACCGTGCCCGTGCCGAGGCCGACGCGGTCGATGCGATGGTGGCTGCCGGGCGCGATCCGGGGCCGCTGGCGGGCGTGCTCTACGGCGTGAAGGACCTGTTCGACCTCGCAGGGCTGCCGACCACGGCAGGCTCCACGATCTACGTCGACGCCGCCCCCGCCACGTCCGACGCCGAGGCAGTGGCCAGTCTCAAGGCTGCGGGCGCGATCTGCCTCGCCACTCTCAACATGGACGAGTTCGCCTACGGCTTCGCGACGATCAACGCGGCTTACGGCACGACCCGCAATCCTCACGATCCCTCCCGCCTCGCAGGCGGTTCCTCGGGCGGCTCGGCTGCGGTCGTCGCGGCCGGGCTGCTCGCTTTCGCGCTGGGATCGGACACCAACGGCTCGATCCGCGTGCCCGCCAGCTTGTGCGGTCTCTATGGCCTGAAGCCCACGCATGAGGGCCTGCCGCTGGGCGGCGTGTTCCCCTTCGCCGAGAGCTTCGACGACATCGGCCCCTTCACCCGCTCGGTGGAGGATATGGCGCTGGTCTGGCAGGTGCTCGCAGCGCGCGAGCCCGCAAGCCGCGGCGAGTTTCGCATCGCCCGCCTCGGCGGCCGTTTCCGCGAGAACGCGCAAGGCGAGCAGCTTGCCGCCATCGATGCCATCGCCCCCGATGCACCGCTGATCGAACTGCCCGAGATTGCTCGCGCGCGCTCTGCCGCCTTCATCATCACCGCCTATGAGGGCGGCACGCTTCACCGCCAGGCGCTGGCGGTGAATGCGATGGGTTTCGACCCGCAGGTCCGCGACCGCCTGCTGGCCGGTGCCCTGCTGCCCGATGCGCTTTACGAGGAGGCGCAGGCATTCCGCGCCGAATATCGCGCCCGGATCGCGGCGCTGGTGGCCGATTACGATGTGCTGCTCGCCCCCGCGACGCCGACTTTCGCGCCGCCGATCGCCGATCCGCGCATCTTGATTGACGGCGCGCTGTCTCCGGCGCGAGCGGATCTGGGCATTCATACCCAGCCGATCACCTTCACGGCATTGCCGTCGCTGGCGGTTCCGCTCTACCGGCCGGGCATGCTGCCGATCGGCCTGCAACTGATCGGCGGACCAGGGCGAGAGCCCGACCTGTTCGCCTTCGCCGCCATGCTCGAAGCGAACGGGACGATTGGATTTTCCATGCCGCTGGGGGCGGCGCGTATTATTGATTTTACGCCGCCTGTGGCGGCGAGGGGGTAACAGGCGTGACGCAGACCGCAACCACCATCGATGCACCGGAGGTCGTGCCTTCGGGCAAACTGGACCGCTACTTTGCGCTGACCGCACGCGGCACCACCGCGCGCACCGAAGTGCTGGCGGGCATGACCACGTTCCTGACGATGGCCTATATCGTGCTCGTCAATCCCGCGATCCTGGGCAGCGCGGGGATGCCGGTCGCCTCGGTGGCGGCGGCGACGTGCTTTGCGGCGGCCTTCGCCTCGATCCTGATGGGCTTCGTGGCCAACACCCCGCTGGCGCTGGCGCCGGGCATGGGGCTGAATGCCTACTTCAGCTTCACCGTCGTGCAGCAGATGGGCGTACCCTGGCCAGTGGCGCTGGGCTGCGTGTTCATTTCGGGCGTCGCTTTCCTGCTGCTGACGCTGACGGGCATCCGCCAGCTGATCGTCACCTCGATCCCGCAGTACCTCTTCGCGGCGGTGGCGGGCGGCATCGGTCTGTTCATCGGCTTCATCGGCCTGAAGGATTCCGGCATCGTCGTTGCCAACCCGGCGACGTTCGTGGCGCTTGGCGACCTGAAGGCGCCCGGAGCGGCGCTGGCGCTGTTCGGCCTGCTGGTCATCGGCGCGTTGTCGGTGTGGAACGTGCGCGGGGCGATGCTGATCGGCATCCTTGCCACCACCGTGGTCGGCTGGATCGCGGGCATGGTCTCGATCAGCCCCGAGCCTTACTCGCTCTCCGCGCTGACCGGGACCGCGTTCCAGCTCGATCTTGCGGGCGTCTTCGGGCTTTCCGGCAAGCATGGCCTCGGCCTGCTGGAAATCCTGTTCGTCTTCCTCTTCGTCGACCTGTTCGACAATATCGGCACCCTCGTCGCCGTCACCAAGCGCGCCGGGCTGATGGACGCGGCGGGCCGCATTCCGGGCCTCAATCGCATCCTCGTGACCGACGCTGTCGCCACGATGGTCGGCTCGATGGCGGGCACCAGCACCGTCACCAGCTATGTCGAGAGCGCCGCGGGCGTGCAAGTGGGCGGGCGCACCGGCCTGACCTCGGTGGTGACCGGCGTCCTGTTCCTGGCAATGATGTTCGTCGCGCCTTACGCGCAGGTGATCCCGCTGGCCGCCACCGCGCCCGCGCTCATCATCGTCGGCGGCCTGATGCTGCTGCCGCTGACCGAAGTGGAATGGGAGGACCCGCTGGCGGCGATCCCCGCGTTCCTGACGGTGGCGATGATCCCGCTGACGTTTTCGATCGCCAATGGGCTTGCCTTCGGCATCACCGCCCACGCCGTGCTCAAGATCGTACGCGGGACGATCACGAAGAAGGACGGCTTCCTGCTGGTGCTGGCGCTGCTGTTCGTCGCCCGCTTCGTGTGGATGGGCGGCGCCTGATGCGCGCCGTCATCGCCTCGGCTCTTGCCCTCGTCGCCCCGTGCCTCGCTTCGCCTGCGCTGGCGGACGAGCGGCTGGACCTCACCCCCCGTACCTTGGTGATGACGGCCTATCAGCCCGAATGGAACGCGCTGGTCCATGCCGTGAGCGAGCAGAAGGAACATAGCCTCAACGGGTCGACTTACCTGACCGGTACGCTGGAGGGCAAACCGGTGCTGCTGATGCAGAGCGGCGTGTCGATGGTGAACGCGGCGATGAACACCCAGCTGGTGATCGACCGCTTCACCGTAAAGCGCATCGTCTTTTCGGGCATCGCGGGCGGTGTCGATCCGTCACTGACGATCGGCGACGTCATCGTGGCCGAGGACTGGGGCCAGTATCTGGAAGTCAACTTCGCGCGCAAGGCAGGCCGCAAGGGCTGGAAATCGCCTGAGGCCGTCTCGCCCGAGGCACCGGGCAACTGGAACTTCATCTTCCCGCGCGGGGTTACGGTGCCCAATGCCGCTACCCCGTCGAAGCGGTTCTTCACCTTCGCTATGGACCCGGCATTGCTGGATTTGGCCCGCAAAGTCGCGCCGACGATCGCGATGGAACGCTGCGTACCGCCTTCGGAGCACCAGCTTCCCGGCAGCGAACTGTGTCTCGCCAAGCCGCCCAAGGTCGTCGTGGGCGGCACGGGCGTCAGCGCCGGGGTCTATGCCGACAATGCCGAGTTCCGCGAATATCTCTACAAGGCCTGGCACGCCCGCGTGCTCGACATGGAGAGCGGGGCGGTGGCCCAAGTCGCCTATGCCAACCAGGTGCCGACAATCGTGTTCCGATCCTTGTCGGACCTTGCGGGCGGCGACAAGCACAAGAACATGGAGGACACTTACGAGCGCCTCGCCTCGGTGAACTCCGCCCACGTGGTGCGCGCCTTCGTGGCGGCGCTTCCGGACTGAGGGACTGCCAATGAAGACCGTGACCGCCAGCAACGGCATCGCCACCGCGCCGCACTTCCTCGCCGCGCAGGCGGGCCGCGACGTGCTTGCCGACGGCGGCAGTGCGGTGGAGGCGTGCGTCGCCATCGCCGCGACGCTGGCCGTCGTCTATCCGCACATGACCGCGATTGGCGGCGACGGCTTCTGGGTGATCCGCGAGCCGGACGGGACCGTCCACTCCATCCACGGCTGCGGCGGCGCGGCGGCGACGGCCGACCTGTCGCTCTATGCCGGGCTGGAGACGGTGCCGACGCGCGGGCCTCTGGCGGCGAATACGGTGGCAGGCACGATCTCGGGCTGGGCGGCGGCGCTGGAGGCGGAGTACTGCACCTTGCCGCTTGAGCGGCTACTGCGCGATGGGATCGCCCATGCCGAGAACGGCGTGACGGTGACGAAGGGCGGCGCGGCCATCGCGGCGGGGAAGCGCGACGAACTGCGCGGCCAGCCCGGCGCCTACGCCGCGACCTTCGAGCCCGCTGGCCGCCCGCTGGCCGAGGGCGACACGCTGCGCCTGCCTGCGCTGGCCGCGACGCTGCGCAAGCTAGCCGCGAACGGGCTGCAGGACTTCTACACCGGCGAACTGGCCGCTCTGATCGCCGCTGATCTGGAGGCGCTCGGCAGCCCGGTCTCCGCCGCCGACCTCGCCGCGCACACGGCGACCCGGCCGGACCCGCTGCATACCGCGATCGGCAGTGCGACGCTCTACAACGCGACGCCGCCGACGCAGGGCTTTGCCTCGCTGCTGATCCTGGCGCTGTTCGACCGGCTCAAAGCGGATGCCCCCGAAGGCTTCGACCACGTCCATGGCCTTGTCGAGGCGACCAAGCAGGCGTTCCTGCTGCGCGACGTGCATGTCGGCGATCCGGCGTACACGGACTTCGACTTTCAGGCGCTGCTCTCCGACCCCGCCGCGCTGGACGACCTCGCCGCGCGGATCGACCCGGCCAAGGCGCTGGAATGGCCGCAGCCGCCGCAGTGGGGCGATACCTGCTGGTTCGGCGCCGCCGATGCCGAGGGCCGCGTGGTGTCGTGCATCCAGTCGACGTACTTCGAGTTCGGTTCGGGCCTCGTGCTGCCGCAGACCGGTATCACCTGGCAGAACCGGGGCAGCTCGTTCCGGCTGGCGGAGAGCGGCTGGAATGCCCTGAAGCCCGGACGCAAGCCGTTCCATACGCTCAACCCGGCACTGGCGGTGTTCGAGGACGGGCGCGTCATGGCCTATGGCACGATGGGCGGCGAGGGCCAGCCGCAGACGCAGGCGGCGCTGTTCACGCGCTATGCCCGCTTCGGCATGGACCTGCAGGACGCCATCAGCGCCCCGCGCTGGCTGCTCGGCCGGACCTGGGGGGACGTCACGACCTCGCTCAAGCTGGAGGATGGTTTTGACGAAGCGCTCTATGCGCAGCTGACCGATGCCGGCCACGACGTCGAGCGCGTCGGGGGGCTGACCGCGACTATGGGGCATGCGGGCGCCGTGGTGCGCCTTTCCGACGGTTCGTTCGAGGGCGCCTCCGACCCCCGCAGCGATGGCGAGGCGGCGGGATGGTGAGCCACATCCCCAGCGGCGCTCGTGCCGTCGCGCGGTGCGACGAACTGCGCGTCGCGCCTTACAGCGACATGGAAGGCGGCCTGTTCCGCGCCTACCTCACCCCGGCTTATGCCGCCGCACAGGAGCAAGTGGCCCGGTGGATGGAGGCCGCAGGCATGCGCGTCCATGTCGACGCCGCCGCCAATCTGGTGGGCCGCTATGACGGCCACCTCGGCCATGCCCCGGCGCTGGTGATCGGCAGCCACCTCGATTCCGTCCGCGACGGCGGGCCTTATGACGGCCCGCTGGGCATCATGCTCGGTATCGAGGCGGTCGCCGCGCTCCATGCCGAAGGGCGCCGTCTGCCGTTCCCGATCGAGGTCTATGCCTTCGGGGACGAGGAAGGATCGCGCTTCCCCGCCGCGATGCTGACCAGCCGGGCGGTGGCCGGGACGCTCGATGCCGCCGCGCTCGATATCACGGATACGGCGGGCGTGACGCTGGCCGAGGCGCTGGTCACCACGTCCGACTATCTCACTGCCGCCCGCGCGGCCGATACCACGCTGGCCTACCTTGAGGCGCATATCGAGCAGGGGCCCGTGTTGGAGGCGGACGGCCTCGCGGTCGGCACGGTCACTGGCATCGCCGCGCAGTTGCGCTACCGCGTCACCGTCAAGGGCATGGCCGGGCACGCGGGCACCGCGACGATGCGCCTGCGCCGCGATGCGCTGGCGGGGGCGGCGGCGATGGTGCTGGCGGTGGAGCAGATCGCCCGCGCGGACAACTCCGATGTCGTTGCCACCGTGGGCGTGCTGGAGGCGCTGCCGGGCGCGCCCAACGTCATCCCCGGCGAAGTGCGCTTCACCATCGACGTACGCTCGAGCGCGGAAGAACGGCGCGACGCGGTGGCCGAGGCGATCCTCGCGCGGATCGGGGAAATCGCCGAGGCGCGGGCGCTGGAACTGGCCGTCAGCCTGATCCACGACCTTGCCGCCAGCCCCAGCGCCCCCGCGCTGATGGACCTGATGGACGATGCGCTGGCCGCCGCCGGGCAGCCGGTGCGCCGCCTCGTTTCGGGCGCAGGGCACGATGCCATGAACATGGCCGCGCTGTGCCCCACTGTCATGCTGTTCATCCGGTGCCGCGAAGGCATCAGCCACAATCCGGCCGAGCATGTCGAGCCTGCCGATGCGGAGATCGCGTTGCGGGTAATGCTCGGTTTCATAGTCCGCCTTGGAGATTCCTTTGTCGCTTGATCCGCAGCTCTTTGGAGAAATCGACCCGCCCCAGCGCCTGCTGATGGGTCCGGGGCCGATCAATGCCCACCCGCGCGTGCTGCGGGCGATGAGCGCCGACCTGCTCGGCCAGTTCGATCCCGAGATGACCGGGTTCATGAATCAGGTCATGGCGCTCTACCGCCCGATCTTCGGGACGCAGAACAAGTGGACGATGCTGGTCGACGGCACCGCCCGCGCCGGGATCGAGGCGGCGCTGGTCAGCCTCGTCGCGCCGGGCGACGTGGTGCTGGTGGTCAACTTCGGCCGTTTCGGCCTGCTGCTGACCGAGATTCTCCAGCGCATCGGCGCGATCATCGAGACGGTCGAGGCGCCCTGGGGCGAAGTCGTGCCGATGGAGCGCATCGCCGAGGCCATCGCGCGTTGCCATCCCAAGATCGTGGCGACCATCCACGGCGACACCTCGACGACGATGGCGCAGCCGCTCGAAGGCTTCGGCGAATTGTGCCGTCAGGCGGGTGCGCTGTCCTATGTCGATGCCACGGCGACGATCGGCGGCATGGAACTGGCGGCGGATCGCTGGGACGTCGATATCGTCACGGGCGGTCTGCAGAAGTGCCTCGGCGGTCCCTCGGGCTCGGCCCCGATCACGATCTCCGACCGCGCCGCCGAGCACATCGGCAAGCGCCGTCATGTCGAGCAGGGCATCCGCAGCGCCGGTACGGTCGATGGCGCCGGGCCGCGCATCGGCTCGAACTACTTCGACCTCGCGATGATCATGGACTACTGGTCCGAGAAGCGCTTGAACCATCACACCGAAGCGACTTCGATGCTCTACGCCGCCCGCGAATGCGCGCGCATCGCGCTGGGCGAGGGGCTTGAGGCGCGCTATGCCCGCCATGCCTCGGCGGGCCGGGCGATGACGGCGGGCCTGCGCGCGATGGGCCTGACGGTGTTCGGCGACGACCGCTATCGCATGACCAACGTGACCGGCGTGTACATACCCGAAGGCGTCGATGGCGAAGCCGTGCGAGGCGCCATGCGCGAGCTGTTCGAGATCGAGATCGGCACCGCTTTCGGTCCCTTGCAGGGCAAGATCTGGCGCATCGGTGCGATGGGTTACAACGCGATGAAGCACAAGGTGCTGCTGACGCTGGCGGCGCTGGAATCGTGTCTGGTGATGCAGGGCTTCGCGCTGCCGATGGGCGCGGCGGTTCCGGCGGCCATCGCGGCGTGGGAGGCATGAGGATGGGCGTGCAGCATGGGCTTCGACAAGCTCAGCCTGAGCGGAATTTCTCAATGCCGCTTACCCTTTCTCCGCTCGTCCTGAGCTTGTCGAAGGACCACAGTGCCACGGTGCATCCATGACGCGCGACCTCATCGGCTACGGCCAGACTCCGCCCGACCCGCAGTGGCCGAACGGTGCGCGCGTGGCGGTGCAGTTCGTCGTCAATTACGAGGAAGGCGCCGAGAACTCGGTGCTGAACGGCGACAAGGGCTCAGAGGCGTTCCTGTCCGAAATGGTCGGCGCGGGCAGTCACCCGGACCGGGCGATGGCGATGGAGAGCCTCTACGAATACGGCAGCCGCGCCGGGTTCTGGCGCCTCCACCGCCTGTTCACCGAGCGCGGGCTGCCCGTCACGGTCTTCGGCGTAGCCAAGGCCATGGAAATGAACCCCGAGGCGGTCGCGGCGATGCTTGCGGCCGACTGGGAGATCGCCAGCCACGGCCTGCGCTGGATCGACTACCAGTACCAGCCCGAGGCGGTTGAGCGCGCCCACATCGCCGAGGCCATCGCACTCCACGAAAAGCTCACCGGCCAGCGCCCGCTCGGCTGGTATCAGGGCCGGACCTCGCCCAATACCGCGCGGCTGGTGGCCGAAGAGGGCGGGTTCCTCTACGATGCCGACAGCTACGCCGACGACCTGCCCTACTGGGACACCCGGTACGGCAAACCGCAGCTGATCGTACCCTACACCCTCGACGTCAACGACATGAAGATCGTCGCGCTCAACGGCTTCACCGAGGGCGAGCAGTTCTTCCGCCACATGCGCGACACTTTCGACCAGCTGCGCGAGGAGGGCGGGCGGATGATGTCGATCGGCCTCCACGCCCGCATCGCCGGCAAGCCGGGGCGCGCGCGGTGGCTGGCGCGGTTCCTCGATCATGTCACCGCCAGCGGCGACGCCTGGGTGGCGCGGCGCATCGATATCGCGCGGCACTGGATGGAGGTGCATCCTCATGCGGATTGATGACCCCGTGCTTCTCGCCGAAGTCACCCACGCCTTCCACGCCTACGAGACGGCGCTGATGGCGGACGACATCCCGGCGATGGACGCGCTGTTCCACGATGCGCCCACCACCAATCGCTACGGCGTGGGCGAAGTGCTCTATGGCATCGAGGCAATCCGCGAATTCCGCAAGGGACGCGGCGGGTCTCCGCAGCGCAAGCTGGGGAAGGTCGCGATCACCGTTTACGGCGATACTTTCGCCACCGCCGATGCCGAATTCTTCCGCGAAGGCTCCGCCCCTGAAGCTGCTGGCCGCCGGGGGCGCCAGACGCAATCGTGGGTGCGCTTCGCAGACGGCTGGAAGGTCGTTTCCGCTCACGTCAGCCTTGAGGGGAGCACATCGTGACCGCGCTGTTCGAACACAGCCCCTGGGTGGAAGAGCGCGCCGACGCGCGGCCGTCTTCCGGCGATCGTCATGCCGATCTGATGGCGGTCCTGTATGCCGCCAGCCCGGACGAGCAACTCGCGCTGATCCGCGCCCACCCGGAACTGGCGGGCAAGGCCGCGATCGACCGCACCCTGACCGAGGCCAGCACCGCCGAGCAGGCCAGCGCCGGGCTCGACCGCCTGACCCCTGAGGAATACGCCGAGTTCCACCGCCTGAACGCCGCTTACCGCGCAGCGTTCGACTTCCCTTTCATCATCTGCGTGCGCCTGACCGACAAGGCTGGTATCCTCGCCGCGATGGAGCGCCGCCTCGCGAACGACCGCGAGACCGAAGTGGCGACCGCGCTGGAGCAGATCGGCGAAATCGTCCGCCTGCGCCTGGAAGACATGACATGACTGACAAGATCGGCCTTCCTGCGCTCGAGGCGCAGCTCGCCCGAGAGCTGGAGTTGATCGGCTTCGCTCGCCCCGAATGGGTGCGTAGGCGCGCGGTCGAGGGCGCACCGGTGCTCGATGTCGCGGTGATCGGTGGGGGGCAGTGCGGCCTCTCCGCCGCATTGGGCCTGAGGCGCGAAGGCGTGATCAACGTGCGCGTCTTCGACGAAAACGAAGCCGGGTTCGAAGGGCCCTGGGAAACGTATGCGCGCATGGTCACGCTGCGCACGCCCAAGCATCTGAACCCGATCGATTTCGGCGTGCCCTCGCTGACCTACCGCGCCTGGTGGGAAGCGCAGCACGGCGCGGCGGGCTGGCAGGCGGTCGACAAGATCGCGCGCGGCGACTGGATGGAGTATCTGCGCTGGTATCGCCGCGTGCTCGACCTGCCGGTGGAGAACGGTGCGAAGCTCCAGCGGATCGAGCCGGTCACGGCGCATGGCGTGCATTGCCTGCACTTCGCTGACGGCAGCGTGGCGCTGGCGCGCAAGGTGGTGCTGGCCACCGGCATCCAGGGCGGCGGCGAATGGCACACCCCGGCGATGGTGCGCGACAACCTGCCCCGGCACTTGTGGGCGCACACCAGCGAGCCGATCGACTTCGCGGCACTGCACGGCAAACGCATCGGCGTGCTGGGCGGCGGCGCCTCCGCGTTCGACAACGCCAACTTCGCCCTGACGCAGGGTGTGGCGGCGGCGGAAGTGTTCATGCGCCGCAAGGAACTGCCCCGCATCAACCCGATCCGCTTCATGGAGCGCGTCGGCTTCACCGCTCGCTACCCGGCGCTGGACGATCAGACCAAATACGCGGCAATGGACGCTTTCCTCGGTCACAACCAGCCGCCGACGAACGACACCTTCGAGCGTGCGGCGGCATGGCCCGGCTTTGCCCTGCACCTCGGCGCGCCTTGGCTGGACGTGAAGGAACATGACGGGTTGGTGCGCGTCACGACGCCGCACGGGCATCACGACTTCGACTTCGTTGTCGTCTCCACCGGCCTCCTCAGCGATCCCGGCCTGCGTCCAGAACTGGCGGACGTGGCCGACCTCATCGCCCGCTGGTCCGATCGCGTTACGCCTCCGGGCAAGCCCAATGCGCTCATCGATGCTCACCCCTATCTCGGCACCGCTTTCGAATTCCTGCCGCGCGATGGAGTGGACGGCGCGCCGCTGCACGGATTGTTCGCGTTCAACTATTCGGCGCTGGTGAGCCTGGGGCTCTCCGCCTCGGCACTGTCGGGCCTGCACAATGCGCTGCCCCGGCTGGTCAAGGGCGTGGCCGACCAACTCTTCCTCGACGACCGGGAGGCTCTGGTGGCCGACTTTCTCGATTATGACGAGCACGAATTCCTCGGCCAGTGGCCGCGTGAGGAGGAGACGGTCACATGAGCAGTCTGTCCACGCACGTCCTCGATACGACACACGGCGCTCCCGCGACGGGGATTTCCCTGTGTCTCGAAACCGGGTCGGGCACGATCCTGTTCACCGGCGAGACCAATGCCGACGGCCGCTGCCCGGGGCTCCCGGCGCTGCCGACCGGCACGTATCGCCTGACTTTCGCGGTGGCCGCCTATTTCCGGGGCAAGGGGATCAAGCTGCCCGAGCCGCCGTTCCTTGACCATGTCTCGATCGATTTCGGCATTGCCGACCCCGATGCGCATTACCACGTACCGCTGCTGGTCTCGCCTTTCGGCTACTCGACCTACCGGGGCAGCTGACGTGCCGGTGCGCTTCCTTCTTGATGGCGAAGTGGTCGAACTGGACGCGGTCGATCCGACCGCGACGGTGCTCGATCATCTGCGCTACACGATGCGGCGCACCGGAACCAAGGAAGGTTGCGCCGAGGGAGACTGCGGTGCCTGCACGGTGCTGGTCGGCGCGCTGGAAGGCGAGGGCGTGGCATGGCGCGCGGTCAATTCCTGCATCCAGTTCCTGCCGATGCTGGACGGCAAGGCGGTTATGACCGTCGAAAGCCTCAAGGACGATACCGGCACGCTCAATGCCTTGCAGGAGACGATGGCCTGCAACGGAAGTTCGCAGTGCGGCTTCTGCACGCCGGGATTCGTCATGTCGCTGCACGGCCGCACCATCGGCGCGCGCGGCTGCGATCTGCCGGTAGAGGATGTGATCGCGGGCAACTTGTGCCGCTGCACCGGCTATGGTCCGATCATCGAGGCCGGGGAAAGTGCCGGATCTTGCGAGCAGGACGATACGAGGGTGATCGCCGCGCTCAAGGCGCTGGAGGGCAGCGCTTCGGGCGAGTGGCGGGGCCGCCGCTGGTTCGCGCCGCGCACCTGCGATGAACTCGCTGCATTGCTGGCCGAACATCCCGACGCGCGTTTGGTGGCCGGGGCTACCGACGTGGGCCTGTGGGTCACCAAGGGCCTGCGCGATCTGGGCACCGTGATCTTCCTCGGCGGCATCGCCGAACTCGCGGCGATCGAAGAAAGCGACGATGCGCTGACCCTCGGTGCGGGCGTGCGTTACGCCGATGCGCATGCGGCGATGGCTCGATTGCACCCGGACCTCGGCGAACTCGTGCGCCGCATCGGGGGGCTTCAGGTACGCAACGCGGGGACCATAGGGGGCAATATCGCCAACGGTTCGCCGATCGGCGATGGCCCTCCGGCGCTCATTGCGCTTGGTGCCGAACTTACGCTGCGCAGCATGGCGGGGCGGCGGACGATGGCGCTGGAGGACTACTTCCTCGCTTACGGCAAGCAGGATCGGCAGCCTGGCGAGTTCGTCGAATCCGTGCGTATCCCGCGCCCTCCGGCGGATGCGGTGATCCTGATTTCCAAGCTCTCGCGCCGGTTCGACAGCGACATCTCGGCGGTCTGCGGCGCCTTCGCGCTGCGTGTAGAGGACGGCGTGATCGAAGAGGCGCGCGCCGCGTTCGGCGGCATGGCGGCGACTCCGAAGCGGGCCGGTACGTGCGAGGCCGCGCTGATCGGCCAGCCTTTTGCCGAAGCCACGTTCGCTGCCGCTGCCGAAGCGCTGAAAGCGGACTTCGAACCGCTGACCGACGTGCGCGGCTCCTCCGCCTACCGCGTCGAGGCCGCTGCGAACTTGCTACGTCGTCTCTGGCTGCGCTCTCAGGGTGTCGCGACTTCCGTGCTGGAGGCTGTCGATGGCTGAGCGCGATCCCGCCTGGAAGGTGCTGCCCAAGCCCTCGCACCCGCACGACAGCGCGCGGCTCCATGTCGCGGGCGAGGCGCGCTATGCGGACGATCTGACCGAACCTGCGGACATGCTGCACCTCGCCTTCGGCCAGTCGAGCGAGGCGCGCGCGCGGATCGTCTCGATGGACTTGTCCGAGGTGCGTGCGTCTCCCGGCGTCGTCGCAGTCTATACTGCCGCCGACATTCCCGGCGCGAACGACGTCAGCCCGGTAGCGGGCGACGACCGGCTGCTCGCCGATGGGGAAGTCATCACCCACGGGCAGGCGGTGTTCCTCGTGGCCGCGACCAGCCAGCGCGCGGCCCGCATCGCCGCGCGTCTCGGCCGCATCGCGTACGAACCGCTCCCAGCCGCGCTCACGGTCGCCGAGGCGCAGGCTGCCGGATCGCACATCGAGCCCGCGCAGCGCATGGCCCGGGGCGATGCTCCTGCCGCGCTGGACGCCGCGCCGCACCGCCTTTCGGGCCGCTTCGCCATGGGCGGGCAGGATCACTTCTACCTTGAGGGCCAGGTCTCGGTCGCGACGCCGGGCGAGGACGGGCAGGTCCACGTCCTGTGCTCCACCCAGCACCCGAGCGAGGTCCAGCACCTCGTCGCGCACATGTTGCACGTATCGTCCGCCGACGTGACGGTGGAGGTGCGGCGCATGGGCGGCGCGTTCGGCGGCAAGGAGACGCAGGCCGCGCTGTTCGCCGCCGCCGCCGCGCTCGTTGCCAGCAAGACCGGTCGCCCCGCCAAGTTCCGCGTCGATCGCGACGACGACATGGTCATGACCGGCAAGCGCCATCCCTTCGATGTCGCCTACGAGGTCGGCTTCGACGACGCGGGCCGTCTGCTGGCGCTGTCGCTGCACCTTGCCTCGGCGTGCGGGGCGACGGTGGACTTGTCCCCGGCGATCAACGACCGCGCGATGTTCCATTCGGACAACTGCTACTTCCTGCCCGACGTCGAAGTCGTGTCCGAGCGTTTGAAGACCAACACCGTCTCGGCCACCGCCTTCCGCGGCTTCGGTGGGCCGCAGGGCATGCTGGCGATCGAGCGCGTGATCGACGACGTGGCGATGGCGCTGGGCCGCGACCCGCTCGATGTGCGGGTGCTGAACCTCTACGGTCCGGGGCGCGAGACGACCCCTTACGCGATGACGGTCGCCGACAACGTCGCGCCGCAGATCATCGCCCGGCTGCGAACGACTTCGCGCTACGACGAGCGGGTGAAGGCCGTGGAAGCGTTCAACGCCGCCAATCCCGTTCTCAAGAAGGGCATCGCGCTGACGCCGGTGAAGTTCGGCATCAGCTTCACCACGACCCATCTCAACCAGGCGGGCGCGCTCGTACACGTTTACGCCGACGGTTCGATCCAGGTGAACCACGGCGGCACCGAGATGGGGCAGGGCCTCTACACCAAGGTCGCGCGGGTGGTGGCCGACGTTTTCGCGGTGCCGATGGAGACCATCCGCATCACCGCGACCCGCACCGACAAGGTGCCCAATACCTCGGCCACGGCGGCCAGTTCCGGCGCGGACCTCAATGGCATGGCGGCGCACAACGCGGCGATGACGATCCGCGACCGGCTGACGGACTTCCTCGCCCGCACTTACAGCTTGGAAGAAGGCGAGGTGCACTTCACCCCCGGCGGCGTGATCGTCGGCGCGGAGACGCTGGATTTCGCGCAAGTCGCGCGCAAGGCGCATATCGGGCGCGTGTCGCTGTCCTCGACCGGCTATTATGCGACGCCGGGGATCGAATACGATCGCTCGGTCTTCAAGGGGCGCCCTTTCTACTACTTCGCCTATGGGGCGGCGGTGAGCGAGGTCGTTATCGATACGCTGACCGGCGAGCATAAGGTGCTGGCCGTCGACATCATCCACGACGTCGGCCGATCGCTGAACCCGGTGATCGACAAGGGCCAGATCGAGGGCGGCTTCATCCAGGGGCAGGGCTGGCTGACGACCGAGGAACTGGTCTGGGACGACAAGGGCCGCCTGCTGACGCACAGCCCCGCGACGTACAAGATCCCCACCGCCTCCGACCGGCCCAGGCATTTCACCGTGACCTTGTGGGACGGCGAGAACGTCGAGCCGACCATCAACCGTTCCAAGGCGGTGGGCGAGCCGCCGTTCATGCTGGCGATCTCGGTTTTCTCAGCGCTGAACCGCGCCGTTGCCGCGACCGTGCCCGGCAAGCGCGCGTTGCCGCTGCTCGATGCGCCCTGTACGCCTGAGCGTATCCTCAAGGCGATCGCGGCGTTTTCGGCATGACGCAGTGGATCGGCTGGCTGCGGCGGCTGGACCGGACGGTCCCGACCGCGATGGTGTCCGTGCTTGCCAGCGAGGGCTCGGCCCCGCGCGGGGCGGGCACGCGGATGCTCGTTACTGCGCAGGGACAGGAAGGGACCATCGGCGGCGGCCAGTTGGAATACCGCGCGGTCGAGCAGGCGCGCGCGATCCTCGATCATGCGCCGGGCACGTGGCGGGTGCAGGATTACCCGCTCGGCCCGCTGCTGGGGCAATGCTGCGGCGGCCGGGTGCGGGTACTGGTGGAGCATCTCGACACCGGGGCGCTCGACTGGCTGCATGACGCCGAGCCCGGCCGGATGCTGGCGACCCGCTTTGCCGAGCACGCCGTGGAACGCCGTGTGTTCGAGCGCGAGACGGCCACCCGCCAGTCTGCGCGCGGCGGCAGGCCCGAAGTCGGCGCTCGCATTGTAGAGCCGGTCGGCGAGCGTCCGCGCCCGGTCTATCTGTTCGGTGCGGGCCATGTCGGGCAGGCCATCGCTCGTCACATGACCGGATTGCCGCTGCAACTCGCGTGGTTCGACACCCGGCCCGAGCAGGCGCATATCGACGGTGTGACGCTGGTGGCCGAGGACGACATCGCGCACTGCGTCGCCGAGGCTCCGGCCGACGCGGCCATGCTGATCCTGACGCACGACCATCCGCTGGACTATCACCTGACGCTGGCGGCGCTGGGGCGTGCCGAGTTGCCGGCGTTCGTCGGCCTCATCGGCTCATCCACCAAGATCGCCCGTTTCCGGTCGCGACTGACGGCGGACGGCATTTCACCGGAGGCACTGGACCGCCTCACCGCGCCGATCGGCGTGCCCGGCGTCGCCGGCAAGGAGCCGGACGTGATCGCCATCGCGGTCTGCGCGCAGCTGCTGCAATTGAGAGGAAAATGATGAATATCGATCGTCGTCCCGGACGTGATCCGGGACCGGTGGCAGTCCTTGGGCGCGAAGCATCGGCAAGGCGCCTGGCCGAAAAGTGGGCTGTTCACGGCCAGCGGTCCCGG
>NZ_BAAILP010000206.1:0-6633 GCF_054589055.1 Novosphingobium sp. 11B
CGTCAATAGGCCCTGGCGCGTGGTCTCGCCTCAAGAACCGGCAGCGGTCCCAGCCTTCGCTGGGATGACGAGGGTATGGGAGGGTGCATACCGCCGGTCTTGAACTCGGAACGATTTCCTCGTATTAAACCCGCTGCGGGCCGGGCCCCTCTGGCGCGGCGTGATCGGGAGTTTCCCTCACGCCTCGTGATGTCGGACCGCATCGGGTGATACCGGTGCAGGTTCAGCATTGTTTTCTTACGCAACCACAGCACCGCTCATCCGATCGAACTGCAACCCGTTCGATAGGGATACGATAATGACCGAACGCATGTTCCGCCTGCTCGAGCTGCACCAGAAGCTCGACGCCGCGATTCGCCGCATGAAGACCACCCGCACCGCCGATCCGATCGCGATCGCGCGGATGACGAAGCGCAAGCTCAGGCTGAAGGAGCGGCTCGCGCGGCTGGTCGCCATGCCGACCGCCCTGCCGGGCCTTTAACCCTTCCGTTTCTTCCCGAAAGGGTACGTCATCATGGAATTTCTCTTCGCCGACTGGCTGGGCACGCCCGCCTGGTTCTGGCTTTCGTTCGCGGCCGTCGTGCTGCTGCTCACCGCCTTCGACCTCGGCGTCCTGCACAAGGACGACAAGGAGATGGGCATCGCCGAATCGCTGAAACTGTCGGTGTTCTACATCGGCATCGCCATGATCTTCGGCGCGTGGATCTGGTGGGCCAAGGGCTCCGCGCCCGCGATCGACTATTACACCGGCTACTTCATCGAGAAGGCGCTCTCGATCGACAACGTCTTCGTCATATCGATGATCTTCGGCTACTTCGCGGTCGCGCCCAAGTACCAGTATCGCGCGCTCCTGTGGGGCATCCTTGCCGTCATCGTGCTGCGAGGGGCTATGATCGCGGGCGGTGCGGCGCTGATCGCCCATGCCCACTGGGTCATGTACCTGTTCGCCGCCTTCCTGATCTTCACCGGGATCAAGATGCTGTTCACCAGCGACCATGACCCGGACATCGGCAACAACGCCGCGATCCGCTGGATCTCGCGCCACATGCGCGTGACCAAGCAGCACCACGCCGAGCACTTCTTCGTGAAGGAGGCCAACGCGAAGGGCCACCTCGTCTGGGCAGCGACGCCGCTGTTCCTGGCGCTGGTGGTGATCAACCTGGCCGACCTGGTCTTCGCGATCGATTCGGTGCCGGCGATCTTCTCGATCACGACCGATACCTTCATCGTCTACACCTCGAACATCATGGCGATCCTGGGCCTGCGCGCGCTCTACTTCGCGCTGGCGGCGATGGTGCATCGCTTCCACTACCTGAAGTATGCGCTGGCGCTGGTGCTGGTGTTCATCGGCGGCAAGATCCTGATCGCCGACTTTGCGCTGGGCGGAGCGAAGTTCCCGCCGCTCGCCAGCCTCGGCATCACGCTGGCGCTGATCGCGGGTGGGGTGGGCTGGTCGCTCTGGAAGACAAGAGGGGAAGAGACGGCGCAGTTGCCGAATTGATCCTGCTTTGTTGACGATCCGGGCGGCGCGCCAATAAGCAGGTGCGCCGCCCGCGCCATGCCGCTAGGACGCGGGCCATGAGCACTGCTCCCGCCCTGTCCGTCCCCGAAGTCCGACCCGGCCATGACTGGACCGCGCGCCATCTCCTCGCGCTGCTGGCCGCCAACGTCGCGCTGGCGCTGGGGGCATGGCTGGTGCGGCTTGCCGATACCGGGCCGGTCGCCGCCGGGTTCTGGCGCCTGACCCTCGCGCTGCCGGTGCTCGTGCTGCTCGCCGGACGTGAGCCTGCGGTGCAGCGCAGGATGTCGCCGGGGGTGATCGCGCTGGTCATGGCGGCGGGGGTGTTCTTTGCCCTGGACCTGGCCGCCTGGCATTTCGGCATCGTGCGGACAAAGGTGGGCAATGCCTCGCTGTTCGGCAATTCGGGCAGTCTGATCGTGATGGTCTGGGGCCTTGCCACCGCCCGGCGCGCGCCGCGCGTGCTGGAAGTCAGCGCCATCCTCGCCGCGCTGGCGGGGGCGGGCCTGCTGATGGGCGGATCGCTGGAGATCAGCCGCACGAACCTCGTCGGAGACCTGTTCTGCCTGCTCGGCGGAGCTTTCTACGCGGTCTATCTCATCATGCTGAACGGCGTGCGGCAGGGCAGGGGGCAATATTCGCTGCTCGCCGTCTCGACCGCCGCGAGCGTGCCGGTGATGCTGCTCGCCGCAGTGCTGCTGGGCGAAGTCATCATGCCGCGCGACTGGACGCCGCTGGTCGCGCTCGCGCTGTCGAGCCAGCTGATCGGACAGGGTTTCCTGATCTACTCGCTGCGCCATTTCACACCGCTGGTGATCGGCCTCGCGTTGATGGCACAGCCGGCGCTGGCGGCCACGGTCGGCTGGCTCGCCTTCGGAGAGACGCTGGGCACGATCGACGTGGTCGGCATGGTGTTGCTCGCCGTGGCGCTGGCGATGGCGCGCGCCGCAGACAAGCCCGCGAAGGACTGATCGCATGACCCGCCTGATCCTGCTCAACAAGCCGTTCGACGTGCTGCCGCAGTTCACCGACCTCAAGTCTCCCAGCCCGCGCGCGACGCTGTCGGACTTCGTGAAGGTGTCGGGCGTCTACCCCGCCGGGCGACTCGACCGCGACAGCGAGGGGTTGCTGCTGCTGACCGACGACGGCCGCCTGCAGGCGCGTATCTCGAACCCGCGCTACAAGACGCCCAAGACCTATCTCGTGCAGGTCGAGGGCGAGCCGGACGAGGCCGCGATCCAAGCGCTGTGCAAGGGTGTCACGCTGAACGATGGCCCGACGCTGCCCGCTGATGCCCGCCGCATCGACACGCCCGACCTGTGGCCGCGCAATCCGCCGGTGCGCTTCCGCAAGACGGTGCCGGACTGCTGGATCGAACTGACCTTGCGCGAAGGCCGTAACCGGCAGGTCCGCCGCATGACCGCCGCCGTGGGCCACCCGACCTTGCGCCTCGTACGCTGGCGCATCGGGGACTGGACCCTCGATGGCATCGCGCCGGGCGAGTGGCGCGAAGTGGCGGTCTGAGTCGCGCGCTCCTACATCGATGGTGAGGAGACGTGTCCATGTCCGATAACAGAATCGTCGTTTGTCCCCGCTGCACGACGTCTAACTGGGTGCCGGTCGAACGGCTGGGCGCCGGCGGCACATGCGGCAAGTGCAGGGCGGCCCTCTTCGCCGGGGCGCCGGTCACCCTGACCACAGCGAATTTCGATGCTCATGCGGGGCGCAGCGACCTGCCGCTGCTGGTCGATTTCTGGGCCGCGTGGTGCGGTCCCTGCCGCCAGATGGCTCCGGCCTTCGCGGCGGCGGCGGCGCAGCTGGAGCCCGAGATGCGCCTCGGCAAGCTCGACACCGAGGCGGAAGGGGCGATCGCCGGGCGCTACGGCATCCAGTCCATCCCGACCCTCGTTCTGATCCACAAGGGCTGGGAGATCGCGCGCAAGTCCGGTGCGATGCCGCCCGGCGCCATCGTTGCCTGGGCACGGGCCGCGGCGGCTGGGTAAGTCGCCGGATGGACGGGGTTTAACTTCCGGTGTTATATGCGACGCCCATAGTCACGGGCGATGGAGTTCGCGTTCGACCCCGCCAAGGACGAGGCCAATCTGGTCAAGCACGGCTTGCGGCTGGCGTTCGGGATGCGGATTTTCGAGGATACGCGGCATGAGGTTTTACCTTCATTTCGCTTGGTCGATGGCGAAGATCGCTACAAGGCGGTGGGCTTGGTGGACGGTAAGTTGTTCACGGTCGTGTACGTCTTGAGAGACGATCGGGTCAGGCTGATATCTGTTCGACGGAGCAATGCTGGTGAACAAAGAGACTACGATCGCAATTCCGGCTGACCCCAACGATCCCGAGGATTTTGACGTCAGCGTGGCCGGGCTGGAACGCGCCCATATCGGACGGCGGTTTCGCATTCTGCGGCATCGCCTTGGCTTGGACCAGGCGCAGTTCTCGGCGGCTTATGGCATTCCGCTCGCCAACTTGCGCCAGTACGAACTGGCTCGCCACATGCCGCCACCTGCCGTGCGCGCCTATCTCACGGTCATCGAGGCCGAACCGGAGATGGTGCGCAAGGTCATGGCGCAGGCAGCCGGAGTGCTCGCCTAGACTACGACTGCCTTTGATGACGGCGAGAACGTCGACCCAAACTTGTCTCGTTTCAGTGCGGCAATGACGGGAAGGCGCCGTAGCCCGGCACCTCCCCGTGGTTCATCACGCAGGCGGTGGGGACGGCGACGGCCAGCACGATCCCGCCCCAGACCGCCCACTTGAACCAGCCGGGCGGTTTTCTCCTCGCCCTCATGCCGACTTCACGTCCGGTACGGCGGCGATGCGGCTGGCGCTGGCGCCGATCAGTTCGAGCATCTGCCGTGCGATCTCCCGCTCGCCCAGCACCACCTTGTCGCAGCCGTGCTCCACGAGATGCGCGAACTGCGCGTCCGAGTGGGCGCGGGCGATCACCGAGAGGTCGGGGCGAAGCTTGCGGGCGGCCTCGCAGATCGCGCCCGCCTCGAAGCCTTCGGGGATGGCGATGAGCATGCGGTTGGCGCGCTCGATGCCCGCTTCCCTCAGGACATCGGGCTCCACCGCGTTGCCGGTGACGACCTCGAAGCCCTCGGCGCGGGCCTCGCGGGCGAGATCGCTCTGCGCTTCGATCAGCAGCACGGCGGTCGGGGTGGCGCGCAGGCCGTGCGCCACCAGCTTGCCGACGCGGCCGTATCCGACGAGGATGACGTGCTCCTCGCGCTTTTTCTCGTGCTCGATCTCCGCCTGTTCGGCCTGCTCCTCCATCTGCTTCTTGACGGAGCCGGTACTGCCGACCGCGAAGTTGAAGATGAAGGGGTTGAGGAAGATCGAGATGATCGCGCCCGCGAGGATGAGGTCGCGTCCCGCCTCGGGCAGCAGCCCCAGCCCGGCGCCCAGCCCGGCGAGGATGAACGAGAACTCGCCGATCTGCGCAAGGCTGGCGGAGATCGTCAGCGCCTTGTCGTTCTCGTAGCCGAAGGCGCGCACGATCAGCCAGGCGGCCAGCGACTTGCCGACCACGATCGTCAGGACGGTGACCAGCAGCGGGATCGGCTGCTCGGTCACCACCGAGGGGTCGAACAGCATGCCCACCGAAACGAAGAACAGTACCGCGAAAGCGTCGCGCAAGGGCAGGGTCTCCTCGGCGGCGCGGCGGGAGAGCTGCGTTTCGCCCAGGATCATGCCTGCGAAGAAGGCACCCAGCGCGAAGCTGACGTCGAAGGCATAGGCCGCCCCGAACGCCACGCCGAGAGCCACCGCAAGGACGGCAAGGCGGAACAGCTCGCGCGATCCGGTGTGGACCACCCAGTGCAGCGCCCAGGGCAGCACGCGGCGCCCGACGATCAGCATCAGCGCCACGAAGCCCGCGACCTTCAGCAACGTCGTCGAGATCACCCATGGCAGGCTTGCCGCGCCGTCGCCTCCCGAGAGGCCCGAGGCCAGCGCAGGCAGCAGCACCAGCGCGAGGACCATGACGAGATCCTCGACGATCAGCCAGCCGACGGCGATGCGTCCGCGCTCGGTCTCGACGAGGTTGCGGCTTTGCAGCGCGCGCAGCAGGACCACGGTACTCGCCACCGAGAGCGCGAGGCCGAAGACGAAGCCGGCGGCAAGGTCCCAGCCCATCATGTAGCCGATGCCGATGCCCAGCAGGGTCGCGACGGCGATCTGCACGAGTGCGCCGGGGATGGCGATGTTCTTCACCGCCAGCAGGTCCCGCAGCGAGAAATGCAGGCCGACGCCGAACATGAGGAGAATCACGCCGATCTCGGCGAGTTCCTGTGCGAGCCCGGCATCGGCGACGAAGCCGGGCGTGAAGGGGCCGACCATGACGCCGGCGAGAAGGTAGCCTGCGATGGGGGAAACCCGCAGGCGGTGGGCGAGCGCCCCCATGAAGAAGGCGATCACCAGACCGGCGACGATGGTGCCGATCAGGGGAGTGTGATGAGGCATTGGATGTCCCGTGCTTCGCTGCCGGGACGCGCTGGAATGCGCCGCTCCGGCCTTGCTGAAACTGTCGGATCGGCATTGCGATCCGGCGGCGTGTCAGGCGAAGGGCGGGGCTCTGGGCTGCGACAGCGCGCAGCGCCAGCCGGGCGGGCCGGAGGCTGCGGCCGGGGCAGGGCAGGCGCGGGCGTCCCGTGCTTTCCGGTCCTGGGAGGAGGCGGCGAGCAACATCCCCCTGCCGAGCGGGTCACGCTGGGGGGCGAGCTTGCGCACGGCAGCCACGCGCAGGGAGTGGCCGGTCGATACCTCGACCGTGGAAGGGCTGAATGCCGAGCCGGAAGCGCGGGCCTCGATCGGGATCAGCGCGTGCGCGAAGACGGCGGCCAGCAGAAGCAGGCACCAGACCTTCGGTTTCCTCAGGATGAGGACGTCACGCAAGTTTCAGGGCTCCCCGGTTCGTTCCCATACAACATAGGAAGCGCGAAGAGGTTTCGCCAGTCGTCGTCCCGGACTTGATCCGGGACCGGTGGCTTGTCTTTAGAGTGATGCCTTACCTTGAATCGTCATTGCGAGCGCAGCGAAGCAATCCAGAGCAGTCTTACACCGCCCTGGATTGCTTCGCTTCGCTCGCAATGACGAAG
>NZ_BAAILP010000207.1:0-488 GCF_054589055.1 Novosphingobium sp. 11B
TCCTTGAGCACAGCCCCGAAGTTGTTCCAGATTCCTGCGTAGCGATCGGCGTCATTCTCCGAGAGCTTGTCGAGTTCCGAGAGGATGCGATTGCTCACGCCTTTCTGGATGGCCGACAGCACGGGGCTTTCCTGGATCATCTCGCGCGACATGTTGAGAGGGAGGTCCGCGGAATCGACGAGGCCGCGCACAAATCGCAGATAGCGCGGGAGGATCTCCGCTTCATCGGTGATGAAAACCCTTCGCACATAGAGTTTGATGCGGCCATTGCGGTCGGGGTCGAAGAGGTCGAAGGGCTTGCTCTCCGGGATGAAGGTCAGCACCGAATACTCGTGCCGCCCTTCGGCCCGGTAGTGCAGCGTCATCGCCGGCTTGTCGAACTGCCCCGCCACGCTGCGATAGAAGTCGGCATACTCATCCTCGCTGATGTCCGACTTCGACCTGGCCCACAGCGCTGCGCCGTCGGCAAGCTGCCGAGCTTCTTCCTC
>NZ_BAAILP010000208.1:0-6931 GCF_054589055.1 Novosphingobium sp. 11B
CAAACCTCTCGATCCCACGCGATGAAAAAGACGCTACGATCCCGCGCGACCTGATTACGTGGAAAATCCGCAAGCAGGTGCGCGCTCGGGAATGCAGGCGCTCAATGAATAGGATGGGCTAGGGGCCAGCCAAGCCGCGATGAACATGTCGGTCTGGGCTTTGCTGGCGTCGAGCGTGAAGTCCGGGAAAGCCGGCGGAAACGGCGGCGAAGCGTTGCCCGTCGGTCTGTTCCTTGCGACGCTGAAAGCCGCGTCGGGCGCGGGGACCATGTTGCTCACGGCAGTCCTGGCGTTTGCAGAGGCAAGCGGAACAAGCAGCCTGCCTTCCGTGAACCTGGTCATATACGCCTCGATAGGCGTCCCGATGATCGGTTCGGCCTTCATCTTTCTCCTGGTCAATCGCTTCCGACCGGACGACGAGTTGTGCCCAAACGTGACGTAACGTCATTCAGTCTATGTGGCAGGATTTGGTCGGGCGCTGCGCGCAGCTTCGCGCCCAAGCCAGTCGCCCCAGAGTGGATTTGAGATTCCCGTAAGCCGCCCGTCCGTTTCTCCGCCCCCGACAAAATCAGTCAGCGACCGAGATGGGTGGTGGGTTCAACCGTGGATACCGGACAGGCAGCCAATGTTTACGGCGAGGAAGCAGAATCCTCCTCAATAACTGTCCTACCAAACGGGTTTTCGTCTATGCCGACAGACGCGAGGCTCGGGTTTGATGGATAAGTGTGGCCATCGAACTCTAGTCTTGCCTGATGGGCGCGAGTACCTCCTCCGGCGACCAGAACGGACAGATCGTGCCAACCATTTGATTGAGACGGCAGAACGCGGATAGGGGGGCGAGTAACCGTCACGGCGGTCACCTGTCGATAATCATTTCCGCTAAGCGAGAGCACGTAAAGATTGCATCCGCCGCTGCCACAAAGGTCTGGGCGACCGCCTCCATTAATGGTGGCCTTAGCGTAAATGAGAGCTTCAGGGCTACCGTCATTGTCGAGGTCGAACAGCGCCACTTTATAGTCGGTGATCTTTTTCGCTTGAACGAATGCTATAACACCCGGATGCGGAGGTAACGGCGGGATGGGAGTGCCGGGCAGCTTAGCGGAAGCGCCTACGATGTCCTGAGCTTCACCTTGGGCAAATACAGGGCACGAAAAAGCTGCAAATATTAGCATTGCTTTGGGAAACGCTCTCAACCGATCCACTCCGTAATATTCTGATGGATAGACATTCTCTAA
The DNA here is from genome assembly GCF_054589055.1 of Novosphingobium sp. 11B. Classification (NCBI taxonomy): domain Bacteria; kingdom Pseudomonadati; phylum Pseudomonadota; class Alphaproteobacteria; order Sphingomonadales; family Sphingomonadaceae; genus Novosphingobium; species Novosphingobium sp. 11B. Next base: position 1,236 of record NZ_BAAILP010000208.1, read on the forward strand.
TGATGGTTGTCCGTAAGCTAGCAAATTTTTTGGCCGCTTTGGGGCGTGTGCTGCCCGCCCGCTTCGCACCTCATTGTCGCCGTTAGAAAGGGATTTCCCTGCACCTAAAAGGGACGTCCGAATTATGACGGGGTCTGTACTTTGCTGCCAGTGCAAATCGGCTGTGGGAATGACTGCTTACGCCAAAAGAGACGATTTTTCAGCATCGAAGATTGGCATCGCCATCTATTAAGTAAAAGTTGGGCGCACCTGTGCGCCTAGCTGGTCGTTCAATTGGAATTGGCTTCGACGTACACAGAGGGGCCCGGGCTTTCGACGTGGGCCGGTGAAAGGAGCTTCCCAGTGTCGGTGTCGTAGCGGAATACTTCCGCGATATCATCGGTCGTGACCATGATGACACCGAGCTGCATGTCATCGCGGACGGTAATTTGCCTCGCCCGTTGTCCGGGGCATTGTACGGTGGCACCGCTTGCAAAACCTAATTGACCCAAGGGCTCGATCCGACAGGGCCGCTCTCCAGCGCGGCCCAGATCCAATGCGCCCTCAGGCGTGATGGTGTGGGTGTACACGCCCCGTCCGTCCGGTCCGACCGATGTGAAAGTCTGTCCCCGCCCGAATGTGCGCTGTCCCGCATCCAGCCCCTTCACGCCCGCAACGGTGTGCGTCAGGACACCGTCGGGACTGATATAGAAGTGGCCGATCTGCGTGCCAGTGTTCTGCGGCCACCGCAGGTGCATGTGCATGTGAGGCGGGGAGTCCATGTGGCCATGCGGCGTGTTCGTATCGAACCCCATGATCTGGATGCGTCCCAGACCTCCGCGCTCGACGTAAGCGCCAAGGCCCAGTTCGCGCACGACCTCGCGTTGCGCGAACTCCAGCACATTAGCGGCATTGCGCTGGACCGTCGGCATCGGGCCGGAGGCATAATCGCCCGAGCGGCGGGCAGGATCGGCGTGTTCGAAGCGCAGCACCATGCCGGGCTCCACGATGTGCGTGGCGAACTCGGCCGCAGTGATCGCATCGCTGATCAGCGGCGCAAGTTGGATGATCCCACGGCCTTGCCCGACGCGAAACGGTACGTCTCCGCCCTCGACGATCACCCGGCGCACGTTGTCGCCGGGGGTATCGAAGGCCAGCTCCAGCGAGCGACTTCGCGGTACGTTCAGAGCAATCACCGTTTCGCGGGTGTTGTTGGCGGAATAATAGGGCGTCCCGTCGGGCGAGCAGGCGTGGCACGATGCGGGATCGAACCGTGCTGCAGAGGTCGCACCGTCGGTACGCTTCATGAACTTGAGCACCACCTTGACGGTATCGGCCGGATCGGTCGCCAGTGCCGGGGCGGCGAGCAGAGTGCCCGCCGCCGCTAGAATTACCGCAAGCCTGCGCATCATTGGCCCGGCTTCCAGGAAATACCAAGCCAGAAGGTGCGTCCGACGGGGAAGTAGTAGTTGACGTAGTTGCGGCCCACGCCCTGGCGCACGACAAACGGCTCCTTGGTCAGGTTCTGGACCTGGCCCACTAGTTCGATGCCGCGGCTCATCGCATAGCGTGCCTGGACGTCGATCTGCTGGCGCGGCGCCTGATACAGATCGCGCGTGGGCGTATCGGCATCGACCGACTGCACCGCGCGGCCGATCCGGTTGTACGAGACGCGCGCCTCGAACGAGCCGTTGGCGTAGAACAGAGTGGCATTGGCGATATAGTCCGGCTGCTGGATCAGGCCGCTGGTCTTGCGGACCGATGCCGAGCCAGCATTAACCGCAGCCGTGCTCATCGGCTGGTCGAACGAGCCGTCGAGTAGGGTCAGGTTGGCGTTGAAGCCCAGGCCCTTCACGAACGGCAGGTTGTCCTGCGTATAGCTGAGTTCCAACCCCTTTACCCGTGCCTTGGAGGCGTTGCGCGCCGTGCTGATGTAGACCGTTTCATAGGTCACACCGTCCACGGTCGTCGCCGGCCCCTGCTGCGAGCTGGTGAAAATCTCGTTCTTGATGTCTTTCACGAAGGCGGCGACGGAGAACATCCCGCCACGCCCCATGTACCATTCGTAGGACAGGTCGTAGTTCCACGCCTCGCGCGGCTTCAGGTCGGGATTGCCGGTGCTGATCGACAGCGTGCCGTCGGTGCCGACATTATAGGAGGTACGCGCGGCATACTGACTGTAGTCCGGGCGGCCGATCGTCTTGGAGACGCCGGCGCGGATGCGCATCGCATCGTTCAATTGGTAGGTCGCCAGGGCCGAGGGCAGGAAAAAGTCGTATTCCGAGCGGCGGCGCACCCCCTGGTAGACCGTCGATCGCGGCACGAGTTCGTTGGTATCCACACGCAGGTTCGTCGCATCGTACCGCACGCCCGCCTGCACGTTGAAGCGGTCGGTGCGGAATAACGCCTGGACGTAGCCGGCCTTGACGGTCTCGAGATCGGTGAAATCGTCCGCCGCGTTGTTGGCGGTCTGGTTTGTGGCGACGAACTGGCTGGCGTTGGCGTTGAACACGTCCCAAGCCGCTTCGCGGTTGATGAGGAAATAGGGCACGCCCGGCGTTTCGTAGGTCGAAGGCATCTTGTCGTAGATGATGCCCGCCAGCGAACCGATCACGCCTTGCGCCGCAGTGCTGGCCGCTGCCCATTCCTGGTAGCGCTGGTCGTAGCTCAGCTTGGTGCGGGTGATCGCTCCGCCCAGGTTGACGCCGAAGCCCAGATCTTCTGCACCGCTGTTGAAACCGAGATTAAGCTTAGCGTAGTCGACCGTCGAATCCTCGTCGCGGTTGATGTTGCGGTAGTACTGCGCGACGTAGCTGTTCGGATCGGCAGCGGCCGGCACGTCGTTCAGAGTGAGCCGGGGGCGGCCATCGACGATCGTGTAGCTGTAGCCGTAATCTGCAGCAGTCGTGCTCGACGTGGTGCCGGGTCTCACACCGGAACCATATTTGATCATCTGGCGGTTCTCGCGGTACTGAGCCTTCGAATGCGCCATGGTGCCGTCGAGTACCAGCCCGCCGCCCAGATCGTAACGGCCCTTCGCGTCGATCAGATACGTGTCGCGCTTCACCGGCTGATAGGTCAGGCCCTGCTGGATATTGCCCGCGGCGAAGCTGCCGCTGGTGGCGGTGACATTGGTGGGGCTGCCGGCGGGCGTGGTCAGCGATTCGTAACGGGTCTCTGTATCCTTGTCGTGATAGTAGCCGCCGAACAGCGAGAACTGCGCGCGGTCGGACGGGCGCCACTCAAGCTTTAGGTTGCCGCTGAGGCGGGTGCGCATGTTCTCGAAGAAATAGTCCTGGTTGCGCACCGGCACCAGCAGGCCGGTCGAAAGCTGCGGGAACGCCGTCGCGGCACCGCCGGCGGTGTAGTACGACCAGCCGTTGCCGACATCGTTACCCGGCAGTTCGGCCCGCGCCGTGGATGGCAGGCGCTGGTATTCGACCGATGCGACGATGCCGAACTGGTCTTCCGATCCAAAAACCTTCGAGCCGGTCGCGTCGGCGCGGATCGAGGGGCTGCCCTTGCGGATCAGCTTTCCGGCGGTGTCGTTGTAGCCGCCCGATGCGTTGGCGACGAAGAAGCTCTTGCCGCCCTGGTCGAAGGCGCTCTTCGACACGATGTTGATCTGGCCGCCCAGCGCATGGGGATCGTACTGCGCCGTCACGGTCTTGATTGCATCGATCCGCGAGACCAGCGAGGACGGCAGCATGTCGAGGCGGGCGCCGCGGAAGATCCAGTCAGGCGATGCCAGCGGAACGTCGTCGATCGTGACCAGATTGTACTTTGGATCGAGGCCGCGGATCGTTGCGCGCTGATAGATGTCACGGTTCTTGGTCGCATCCGCGCCGCCGACCACGGACACGCCGGTGATGCGGCGGCTGGCCTCGACGATGTTGAGATCGGGCAGGCGCCCGACGTTGTCCTGCGCCACGGAATCCATGATGACGGCCGCGTTGCGCTTGGCCTTCACTGCCGACTGCTGCGATGCGCGGAAACCGGTGACGACGATGTCGTTGGCTGGTCCCTCTTCGGCTTCCGGCGCCGATTGCACCGCGTCCTGCGCCAGTGCGACACTGGACACCAGCATCGTCCCAGCCATCCATGCGCCAAACAGCGACGGTCGATTAAATTTCATGGTCGTTCTTGCCCCTGCGAGTCGATATGGGAGCGCATATATATCGTCATGTATGATATTTATTTGACAGTTCCACACAGAGTGAAATTTATTCCCTGCCGAGCTTGGCTGCGCTATCCGCGTTAGCCATGAAACGAGTAATGCCATGACTTTACCTTCGCTCACGGCCCGCGCGCGAGAGATGCTTCGGCTCATCCATCGCACCGAGGGTCTGTCCCGTTCTGCGCTTATCAAACTGACCGGACTGTCCGGAACCGCAGTATTTCGGGCGACCGAAGAACTCGAATTGGCCGGCCTCGTCACGATCGGCGAGGCGATTGCGGAAGGTCGCGGGCAGCCCAGCGCGATGATCCATGTGCGCCCCGATGCAGTCCTGAGCCTTGGCCTGTCGATCATGACGGACAGGGCAGACGTCGTCCTGATCGACCTGACCGGCAAGGTGCGCGCGCAGCGAGAGATAACCGTGCCCGGAATGCCGCGTGATGCCATCGTCGATGCCGCGATGGCCTTCGCGCGTGAAACGGCGGAGGCGCATGGGGTTCCCTATGCACGGATCGCCGGCCTGGGCGTTGCCGTGGCGGGCTATTTCGTGGAGGAAAACAGCGTCAATCCGGGCTTCGAACTGGATGACTGGGCGCTGATCGACCTGCACCGCGCGATCGCCGATCGGATCGGCCTACCGGTAATGATCGAGAACATCGCCGGCGCCTGCGCCATCGGCGAACGCCTGCTGGGCGCAGCGGGCGATCTCGAAAGCTTTGCTTACGTCAGCGTTGCCGCGGGCTTCGGCGGCGCGATCATCAATGATCGGCGACTGCTGCGCGGTCAGGCCGGCAATGCGGGCGAATTCGGCATCTTCTTCTCGCTGCTGGACCGGCCGACGCCCAATCTGGTCACACTCAAAGAGGAACTGGAACAGCACGGCATGGCCTGCGCGGACATATCCGATCTGGTGGCGCGGTTCGATCCCGCGTGGCCGGGCGTCGATCAATGGATCGCCGCGCATGCCGACAGCTTTTCCCGCCTGTTCGCGATCCAACGCAACACTCTCGACAGCGAGGCCATCGTTCTTGGCGGCCGCTTGCCCCGGCCGCTGGCTCAGCGCATCATCGATGCGGCGCGCTGGCCTGAAGACAGCGAGCCACCCCGGCGTGACCGCCCGCTGCCCAATCCGCGCCTGATGGTGGCGGCATTGCCGCCCGAGCAATCGGCGCCGCTGGGCGCGGCGTCGCTGATTCTGGCCCGTGATGTTCTCGGCTGAAATCCAAATAGGATGATGCTCACCGCCAAGGCCAGCCCGACTGGCGCCAGTGCCAGTAGCAAGGACAGCAGCGACGAGGAATCCAGGAAGGCGCGCCGATAGTCGCTGCCCGACAGGCACAGGCCAAGGCCGATGATCGCCACCGCCTGCGACGCCTTGGAGCAGGCGGTGAACAACCCGGCCTTGAGATAGGGCTGCGAACGCCCTGCGCTCTGCGTCATTGCCGCCCAGCACAGGAACCCCACCCCCCCGCCGCCCACGCCGAACAGCAGGCCAGCCATATTCAACGCCACCGGTTCCGCCCGCAAACCGAGCAGAAGC
>NZ_BAAILP010000208.1:7033-21516 GCF_054589055.1 Novosphingobium sp. 11B
CGCAGGCGATAAGGCCCAGCAGATTTTCCGAATACCGCGCCCGCACCGCAAGCCAGACGAACTGGCTGGAGCATGTACCGATCGCCACCCAGCCCAGCAGCGGTGCCGCCTGCACGAAGGGCGACGAGAACGCCAGGAAATAGGGAAGCAGCTTGCTGAACGCAGTGCCTGCAAGCCCAGCGACGCATATCAACATCAGGGCTTGTTTATAATCGACGGAACCGGCCTCGATCAGCTCAGCGCCACCGATCGTGGTTACCGGCACGACATCGAGGTCTGGCTGGATGGCGGCGCCGATCCAAGCCATGGCGGCCGTGATAGCCGCAGCCAACACGAACTTCGCCGGCGCATCCGCGCCGCCGGCGATCAGGATCGGCGCGATGCCGAATGCCACGCATATTCCGGCGATCCCCGAAGCGACGTGCCGCTGCGCAACGACCCGCCGCCGTTCCGCCCCGCTGGTGGCGATCCGGGCGCCCAGGGCATTTTGGGCCACGTCGAGCAACGGATAAGTGCACCGGAAGAGGGTCAGCGAGCCAAGGGCGCATGCGAAGCGCCACTCGTTCTGCACGAGACTGCAACCCGCGAAGGCCACGAACGCCCCGCCGGCGATCGATGCCCCCAGCAGTTGATAGCGGTTGGCGATGCGCGCGGCATTGGCGTTCCGTTTCAGCCAATACCCCGTCACTGCATCGATGATGGCGTTGCAACCCAGCGCGATTCCCAGCACCAGCGACATGGTCAACGGCGGAATATCGCACTGCTCGGTCAGATGGAAGGCGAAAAGCCAGCAGCTGGTGTGCCACAGCATGCTCTTTGAAAAATGGCCAAAGAGGTAGCGTGCCCGCGACGAGCTCAAAACGGCCTCACCGCGCTGCGCTTGGATGTCCGCCGGAGCATAGCGCCGCATAGGCTTACCTGATGACGGTTTGGTTACATGGGCGTTCTTCGGCGAATGCGAGTTGGCGATGATGAGCCGGCGGTCTTTTGCGCCCACCCATAACCCGCGTCCCCGAAAGCCTTCATGCTTTCGGATTTACACCGGCGTGACGGATACCGGCAGGAGCGGTCATTTGTGGACTGGCGCGCAAACGGCGAAAGTTGGGGCACCCCGTAATTGATTTAGCCACCCTCGTGCTTGGTACGAACTCGCCTTGGTGCGTCAATGCAGCAAAGAGACCAATGTCGATTTATGCAGGGTTGGATGTGGATGATAAAACGAGGCATATCTGCGTGGTTGATGCCAAGGGCAAGGTGTTGCGGCGCGATGTTGTGGCGAGCGATCCCGATGCCCTGGGCAAATGGCTAAGCCGTCATTGCGTCGATCTCGTACGCGTGGTGCTGGAGACAGGTCCGCTTTCGACGTTCCTTTACCATGGTCTGGCTGAACGGGGCGTCGCGGTCGAGTGCATCTGTGCGCGGCATGCCACGCGCGTCCTTTCCGCGCGGGTAAACGTCCACGATGCAGAAGGGCTCGCGCAGCTGGCCCGCACTGGCTGGTTACAAGCGCATCGACATGAAGGCATCAGCAACGCACATCGAAAGGGCAGCCCTGCGCATCTGGACGCAGTTGATCACAGCTTGGACAGCCATGGCCAACCAGTTGAGCGGGCCCCTGAAGCTGTTCGGCCTGCGCATGGGAGCCGCCCAGCACGACCGCACTCACGTAACTTGCTGGACAGCCTCACGCCCCAGCTTAGGGTCGTCGGTGAAGAATCCGTCCAATCCCTCGGCCAGATACAACCGGATTTCCGCGATGCTGCCAGCCGGATTGCGGGCGGCGTCGCCGGCAGCGTCACGGAAATCGGCGGCGAGGAAACGGTTCTCCGGCCGGAAAGTCCAGGTGCCGGCCAGCAGGCCAGCCCGATGCGCGGCTGCGGCTAGACCTGTCGAGGCGCCCAGCCGGCCCGCGGCGTCGAGCGGGATGTAGGCGCGGACCGGGGGTGATAGCCAATTGGCATAAGTGGCGATTTCGGCGAGACCGGCTGGCGTCAGCATATCCGCGTAAGTCCGCCGGAGCCCGGCCGCGACGAGATCATACGGGGCGTTCTGCGGGGCGTCGATCAACTGCATGAGTTGAACGTTGGCCATGCCCGCCAGTTTTGGACGCAGCGCTTTCAGATTGCCGACCTCAAACGACTGAATGACGAGCGGCGCTCGGCGCAGGTAGCCGCCAAGACCGATCATCTCCAGCAGGCGCGGCTCCAGCGGAAGGCCGATGCCGGCGAAGTAGGTACTGTGCTTGATTTCAGGGATCAGCCCGATCGGGCGCCCTCGCGCTGCTGCTTCGGCGGCCGTGAAATCGACGATTTCCTCGAAGGTGACGACTTGGAAGGCACCGTCGTAGGCCTGGCTTTCGGGCCGCATGGCCTTCAGCCTTTCGCGCGCACGCAACTGCTTGAGCTCAACGAGGGTGAAGTCCTCGGTGAACCAGCCGCTTACCTTTTGGCCGTCGATAATTTTGGTTGCGCGGCGGCTGGCGAACTGCGGCCGCGCTTCGACGTCGGTGGTTTCGGCAATGTTGTTTTCGTGCCGGGCGACAAGAACGCCGTCCTTCGTAGCCACCAGGTCGGGCTCGATGAAATCAGCGCCGTCTTCGATCGCCTTGGCATAGGAGGCGAGCGTGTGTTCGGGCCGCAGCGCCGAAGCGCCGCGGTGTCCGATTACCAGCGGCGGTGCCTTGCGCTTTGGCACAGCGCTTGCCGGAAAGGCGGCGGCGCAAGTGAGGGCTGCGCCGCCGATCAGGGTGGTGCGTCTCGAGAACATCGGACTCAATAGGCCGCCGACAGGGTCAGGAACCACTGGCGCGGCGCGATCGGATAGGCCGAGTAGCTGTTCGTGGCCGATCCGATCGACAACGTCGATACGCCCTTCTTGTCGGTGAGGTTGGTGACGTTGAGCGCGAGTTCAACCTTTTGCAGCGGCAGGACGTCATCCGGGACCTTTGCGGCTACGCGCAGCGAGGTCAGGAAATACGAGGAAACGCTGGTATCGTTAGTGAAAGTGGCGAAGCGGCGGCCGACATAGTCTCCGGTGGCCTGCACTTCGATCGGACCGATGTTGAGAGTCGCGACCGTCTTGTTCATCCACTTCGGCGTGCCGGGCAACTGCTTGTCGCAGGTCGGCACGATCCCGCCCGTGACCACGAAGCCGCCGATGCAGGTGTCGGTAGCGGCGCCGATGCCCAGCGCGGTCGAGGTGTAGTCGTTCTGGTACTTGGAGAGGTTGTAGGACACCGCATTGTAAAGCGAGAAAACGCGCCCGGCGCGAAGCGTGATCGCCGCGTCCACGCCGTCCGTCTTCACATCGCCGACATTGACCAGTGTTGAGGTACCGCCGGTGATGCCGCTTCCCGCGATACCGCCCGGATTGGTCGGGATGGCGAGTAGGCGATTGCTGAAATCGACGTGATAGTAGTTGACCTGCGCCTGGATCGCGAAGCCGTTGGAGAACGTGCGGCTCGTGCGCAGGCCTGCCTCGTAGGTCCAGCTGGTCTCGGGCTTGCCTTCGTCGGCAAAGGCATCGAAAGCCGCCTGGCTGCCGGTGAACCAGGGACCGCCGCCTCCGGCGAGATAGGCCTGGTATTGGCGCAGGTTCTTCTGGACGTTGAAGTAGACCTGCTCGTGGCCGTTGAAGTCATAAGTCGCCCCGAACGCCGGCAGGAACCAGTTCTTCGTGTTGATCTTGCCTTCGGGCAGCGCGGTGGTACCGCCCAGCGAGCCGACGCGCGGCTGCACCGGGAAGCGGCCGCTCGCCCACTGCGCGCTGGTCTTGAACCCGCCCTGGACGAGCAGCCGGTCCGTCGCCTGCCAGGTGTCCTGGATGTGGAGCTGAAGCTGCTTGATCCGCGCCTCGCCCTGATACTGCGTGAACAGCGGATCCAAGACGTCGCCGGGGCGGACGTAGGGCGTGCTCAGGGCCGGGTCCGAGACGGGCACCGCGTACCAACGGCGCCACTGCGTGGTGCTGTTGTGCTCGAACCAGCCGCCGAATTCGATCCTATGGGCGCCCAGTTCCATATTCATCGCCGTGATCAGGCCTTCACGGTCAATGCGGTATTCGGTGGTGCGGGTGATCATGCCCGAGCCGCCGGTCGCCGCCACCAACGCGGCGCCGGATGCTGCGGCCTGGGCATTGGTCAGCGCGGTGCAGGCAGACGGGCGGACGCCGTTGTTATTGGCGGTGAACCGGCAATTGGTCGGCAGATTGGCATAGTTGGGATCGAGATAGGCCTGAGCCGTCGTGATCGACTGGCCTAGCGGGCCGGCGACGACGCCGGCGCCGTCGTTGTGGTGATAATAGCCCGTGGTCGACCAGGTGATCTTGTCGGACAGATTCGCATCATAGCGTACGTAGCCGAGATAGTCGGTGCGCTGGGCATCCGAGTAATAATTGCGATAGTTGCTGCCGTCGGCGGCCGGGGAGTTGCCCAGCGCGGTCAGGTAGCCCGTGCGGTAGCCGTCGAAATTGGGATAAAAGAACGGCTTCGTGTAGGGCGTGAACAGCTGCGCCGGGGTCGCCGTGCCGCCTGCGGAAGGTTTGAAGAACACGGTCGCATCCTCGTTGGGCTGCGTCATGTCGTTGTAGTCGAAATACAGCGTTAGCTTGCCGGCATCAGCATCATGCACGAACTTCGCGTTGGCCTGCCAGCCCTTCTGGATGCCGTTGAAGTCCCAGGCCCGCGCCCTCTGGCGCACACCCGAGATATAGCCCGAATTCCCGCCGCCGATGTCGCCGCTGTCCACGCGCAGGTAGGTGCGCGAGGTGTCGTAGCTGCCCACGGTCTGGGCGCCGCGAATGCTGAACCGATCGAGAGGGTCGGACGAGAAGGTCTCGACCGTACCGCCCAGATTGCTGTTCGAAGGCGTCGCAAGATCGCCGGCTCCGGTAGCCACGACCACCCGGCCCACATTCTCTGAAATGACCGCGCGCTGCGGGGAGAGACCGTTGTAGTTGCCGTAGCTCTGGTCGCCCAGCGGGATCCCATCCATGGTGTAGCCGAGCTGGTTGCCGGCGAACCCGTGAATGAAGATCTGCGCGTTCTGCTCGTTGTTGCCCCAGGGATCGGCCGTGATGTATAGGACGCCCGGCAGGGTCTGGATCGCCTTCAGGGGCGAGACGCCGGGCAGGATCTTCTGGATTTCGGCTTCCGAAATCGCCGTGGCAGAACGGGTGGACTTGGCGCCAGTGACGATGATCGAACCCTCGCCGGCGGCATCGCTCGCAGCAGCGGTATCGGGCAGCGCGCCTTCCTCACCCGCTATTGCCTGCGACGCCGTGCAAAGGGCGAGAGCCGTGCCGGCCAGCATCGCCAAGCGAGCGCTATGCGCCAGAGATCGAAATCCAGACATACGGTTATGTTCCTCATCTGCGGGACCGCATCCGCACAGAGCGCCGTTAAGCGAGGATCGTGACGGTTTGACTTAAGTTTGATGTCGTAATGAATTCTGTCGGAGGTTGAGCGCTTGATCCGCGCAGTACCGGTGTTTCCAGGTGGGGAGATGATCCCGAGGGTCGTCCCGGGTTCGACGGCAACGGCCATCAAAGTGGCTTGAGTGTCCAATCAGTATAAGGCCATGGCCCCTAATGAGGCCCTTCATCCGTGATGTGGAAAGCATTGAGCCGTCAAGGCGTACGCCTTCCTTCTCGAGTAGAAAAAAGCGATCGACCGCTGGCTCGGGGAATATGACCTCCGGGACAAAGTGGAGTGCATCCGTCGACTGCAAAAGGACGTTTTGACCAACGCGTTCGTCAACACACGATGCGCCCTCCAGCAGGAAGCCGCTCAGGATGAAGCGAGTATTGAACGGAAACGGTCCAATTGCATCATGGCCCAGAAAGCGCGGCCCCGCCTTTAGCGTCGCGATCACCTGCTGATCCTTCAATTCGAGCACCGCCACGTGATGTGCGATGTCGGCTTCGGCCGGTAAATGTCGAAGGAACCGAGCGCCTGGAATTTGGCGTTGATACGGCCGGACGCAATGCAATCACATTCAAGTCGATATTGGCATTAGCGTCGTTCCCGCGAACTGACCGGAATGGCAATAGTTGGTTGGCAGCTGCCGACCGCAGCGCGCCCATCCCCGTCACTTAACTCCTCGGATGCAGCTCCCAGAAGCGGTCACTCGTAACCACCTTAACAGCCATGAGGTTGAACTGATGCGGTGGATGCCTCCCTTCACCGGGCATCGTATGATGCTCAATGGCGCCATGACGGTGCCCGAAGGAGGAGCATATGGCGAATGCACACATGCTGTCGATCGACCTCGCGAAGCGCAGCTTCCAAGTCTGCGCGACTGATCGAGCAGGGTCGTGTGTGGATGCCTCCCAGATTGCAAGGTGATTTTCTGACTTTGCTCGGCAGAGCGCTTCATCGGTCGTGTGTCAGGCCTCTGATGTGGCTTGCTGACGCCACGGGCCGTTATGCAGTTCGAACGATGCGGGCCACATCGGTTCAGCGAGCTCGGTTTGCTCGGGCACCGGGACTGGTTAGCCGTATCGTGAACATTGAAGTCCTTGCCGCATAGTATCAGTCGATCTCCTTGTCGGGACCGAGGCCCCGAGCGCTATGGCAGTTACGCCATCACGCCAAACGGTAATCTTCTTCGCGGGTCATCATCGCCCAAATTGCCCGCGCCATTTTGTTCGCCAATGCTACGGCGACCACCATCCTGGGTCGGCGAGCCATCATGCGGCCCAGCCAGTTATCGGGGAGAACGCCTTTGCGCACGATCCATCGTATCCTGCTCATCGCTCCGACGACGAGAAGTTTGCGAATGTCGCTTTGACCCATTTTGCTCATGGACCCGAGGCGGGATTTTCCGCCCGTTGATCGCTGCTTCGGCACCAGGCCGAGCCATGCCGCGAAGTTTCTGCCGCTGGCGAACGTCCGCAGATCTGGTGCAAACGCCATGATCGCACCGGCGGTCACTGGGCCAACGCCCGGCACCGTGCACAGGCGGCGAAGCTCGACGCTGACCGCGATGGCTTCCCGTAGTCTGAGTGAAAGCTCGTCAATCTTCGCGGACAGGGTGTCGATGTGCTCGAGTTAGAGGCCTGCGATCCCCCGGATACTGGGAGGCACGTCGACATCCTCGTCGTCCATGGCTGCGCGGATTTCCTTCAGATGAGGAACTCCTTGGGGGAATACCAGGCCGAACTCAGCCAAGTGTCCTCGTAGCGCGTTGATAGTCTGCGTCCGCTGGCTCACAAAACACTGATGAGTGCGATAGGCCACAGCTCTCGCTTGATGCTCCGCGCTTTTGACCGCAACGAAATTCAGGTTCGGGCGCACGGCAGCTTCGGCAATGGCCGCCGCGTCTGCCGCGTCGTTCTTCTGCCGCTTCACGAAAGGTTTCACGTAGATTGGCGGGATCAGCCGAACCTCATGACCTTCTGCGCCGGCAAATCTGCCCCAGAAATGGCTCGTCGCGCACGCTTCCATAGCAACGATACAGCAGGGATGCTCCTTGAGTAGTGCCTCCAGCTTAGATCGGGAGATCGTCCGGTTATATAGAACCGACCCTGCTCGATCAGTCGCGCAGACTTGGAAGCTGCGCTTCGCGAGGTCGATCGACAGCATGTGTGCATTCGCCATATGCTCCTCCTTCGGGCACCGTCATGGCGCCATTGAGCATCATACGATGCCCGGTGAAGGGAGGCATCCACCGCATCAGTTCAGGTCGAGTTAGAGTTGCCGGCTCAGGATCGATACGTCGCTCAAGGAACAGGGCCGTCGACCTATATTCGTGACACTGACGCAAATCGGGTCGAGCTAAAAGCGCCTCAAGCCGACTGACGGCATATTATGTATGGATTTCAGCCCATACATTATGGCGCCGCAGCCATTGACCCAACCCGCTCTTTGGGCGGAGTTAAACGACATTCACGTCAAAACATTTGCAGATCTAAGAAAAAGGCCTCCTTTTTCCATTTATTGCATGGTTATTGCATGGATTCATAATCCAAGGTATATGCAAGACAGAATCATCAAGCCCGTAGAGGTTTTGTGCGATGTTGAATCATGACCATGCCCCTGACAATAAAGGGCGCTGGATTTTTCACTGCGGCCTGAAAGGGCTTTGCCCCAAATGCGGCGAAGCGTCCATGTTCCGCAAATGGCTGAAGCTACAGACCAAGTGCCCCAATTGTGGTCTCAACTATAACTTCGCCGCGCCTGACGATGGGCCAGCGTTTTTCTCGCTGTGTATTGTCGCATTCCCGCTGACGTTCTTCGTCGTCTGGCTTCAGGTCGCTTTTGAGCCACCTATCTGGGTGCACCTTATCACGTCCGCACCATTGATGACGGTCGGCTGTGTATTGCCCTTGCAGTACATCAAAGGCTGGCTTGTCGCGTCGCAGTACGTGAACAAGGCGCAGGAAGCCGGGACCGAGAACCTTTGGGCGCAGCTACATGCCCGAGCTGAAGATGAGGAAAAGTGATATGAGTGGATCGGTGGCGTCAACAGCAACCGGCAAAGGCCGAGGTGTCAATCTTGCTGCGCAGCTCGTCTCGGACCTTTACGATGCAATCAATCGTCCGGACCTTTCCGGCATGATCCGAGAGGGCAAGGCTGACGATTTCCCTGAAATTAAGACTGCCGCTGCCTTTCTGGAACAGGAAACAGTGCGCCTTGATCGATACGAGGTTGCTCTTCGTCAGTATGCCGATCCTGGTTTTTGGGAGGGGGTCGGTTCGGGTTTACCGCTCGCGGTATACGATGGCGGGGAAATGGCGAGGAATGTCCTTGCCGGTCGCCCGGCCTTCTATCACCGAGACTGATAGCGCGAACGGCATCAAACGTTTCTAGAAGGTCATCATGCAATACTGGAATCCCGATCTGACCACGGCAACTGGGCCGAAGTATCTCGCGATCGCAAGTGCGATTGCACGAGACATCGAGACCGGAAAGTTGCGCGTGGGTGATCGATTGCCCCCTCAGCGGGCTCTAGCCGAGGCATTGGGTTTGGATCTCACGACCATTACGCGCGCCTACGGTGAAGCCCAGCGCCTTGGATTTGTGGAAGGTAGCGGCCGTCGTGGCAGCTTCGTGCGTGCAAAGCCTTCAGTGGTGTCGAGCATGCAGATTGAGGATGCGGGCGACACAGGAATGAACGCTCCGCCCGAAGATTTCGGCGGAACTCTGGCAGCGGCTTTCCGTGACTGCGCCTCCGCTTTGCTGAGCCCGGAGCACGGCGGATTGCCGTTTCAGTATCAGCGCAGCGGCGGTGCCGCATCGGTGCGAAAGGCGGGTTCGGATATGCTAGCGGCACGCGGCATTCCTTGCTCCGAGGACAGCGTGCTGGTGGCCGCTGGCGGCCAGAATGCCCTCCATGCTATATTCAGCGCTGAGCTCAATGTCGGTGACAGGCTGGCAGTGGCCCCTTACGCCTATCCCGGTCTGCTCGCACTTGCTCGCAGGTTCGGCATCGAATTGGTTCCTGTAGCGAGCGATGACGACGGGATGCTTCCACGCGCTTTGGATGAAGCATGCTCGGCAGCGGAGGTGCGAGGCGTCTACCTCGTTCCCACCAATGACAACCCTACTGCCATCACTATGCCTTCCGACAGGCGTATGGCGATCGCACAGGTCATCACGAAGCATGGGATCCTATTGATCGAGGACGACGCCTACGGCTTCCTTCCCGCTCAACCCTTGGCACCTGTCGCATCGCTCGCACCGACAAACGCCTGGTATATCGCGAGTGTATCGAAGGTGCTTGCGCCCGGACTACGTGTAGCCTGGCTGCGCGCTCCTGACGTCGCCGGGGCGTGGCGTCTGGCTGCCGATATGCACGAAACCGCCATCATGGCGCCGCCACTCAATGCCGCGATCGTTGCTGAATGGCTGCGCTCGGACCTCTTCGAGCGGCTTGTCGGCGAGGTCCGGGACGAAGCCGCTTCACGTCAAGATCTTGCTCGCGAGTTTCTCGCCCCTGGGACGTTCCGCGCAATGGACTGTGGCTATCATCTATGGATAACCGTCCCTACCGATCTCGACGTTCGCCACATTGCTGACGCGCTGCGTCAGCATGGACTTTCAGCCATTCCGAGCGAGGCATTCGCGGTCGATCGCGCGATGGCACAAGCAGCGGCGCTGCGAGTCTCGATTGGTGGAAGTCTATCGCGAGAGCGGTTGCAGCGCGGTCTTCAGCTGCTTTCGGCCCTTGTAAGTCCTCAGGCTCCCCGAAAGGTAAGCCTAGTTTAACATAACGCATTAGAGTGCTGCTTTCCGGGCACGCAACAGCGCATTTGCGCGTTGTCGTGATGGTTTGCTGCGCCTGTGATGCCCATTTCGGAGCTCTTATGGGCGACGAAGCACTACTTTTGGCCCGGGTGCAATTTGCATTCACGGTTTCGTTTCATTTCATCTTCCCTTCGTTTTCGATCGGTCTCGCTAGCTTCCTGATGGTGCTGGAAGGTCTGTGGTTGAAGGCGGGACGGGGCGTTTACGCCAACCTGTATCGCTACTGGCTGAAAATCTTCGCCGTAGCCTTCGGCATGGGCGTCGTCTCCGGAATCGTGATGTCCTATCAGTTCGGGAGCAACTGGTCGGTCTTCTCCGATAAGGCCGGGCCGGTGATCGGTCCGCTCATGGCCTACGAGGTGCTGACGGCTTTCTTCCTGGAAGCGGGCTTCCTCGGGGTGATGCTGTTTGGCATCAACAAGGTCGGCCCTCGGCTGCACTTCTTCGCAACCTGCATGGTGGCGCTTGGGACGTTCATCTCGGCCACCTGGATCATCAGCACCAACAGCTGGATGCAGACCCCGACAGGCTTTGCGATCAACGCCCAGGGCCAGTTCGTCCCTGCCGGCTCCTGGCTGCCCATCATTTTCAATCCGAGCTTTCCCTATCGGCTCGCGCACGTCGTGCTCGCGGCCTAGACCACCATGGTCCCCTGCTCGCCCTTGCGGACATGCCCGCCTGCCTCCAGTGCCTGCCGGAAGGTCAGCCAGCGCTGCGAGGAATAGCCGCCCGCGATCCCCTCTCCCCACAGGAGCAGGATGTTGATCCCGGAGTACTGCCGCCCGGTCAGGGCATTGCGAGGAAGCGCCGGGCAGCCCGGCACTCCATCCACCCTGCCCCAAGGCTGCACCCACGGCAGCCGCCCTTCCTCGAGCTGGGCGATGATCTTGGCTGTGACCGTATCGTAGAGATTGGACCGCTCGGCCTGCGGTGACACGCGGCGGGATGCCTTGCGCTGTCTGCCGCCAGCGCTGCGCGGGGAACGGGAAACCATGCCTTGCCTCCTGACACCGCCCCAATCCAGCATTGGTCCCCCGCAGGAGCGGGGGTGGGCGGCGAGGAGACGCACAGGGTCCGCGCATGAGCGGTTCATGCACCCGAAGGGCCGCAACGCACGTGGAGGAATGCCGGCCTGCCGGCATTTGCATGGGCCGCGCGCGGGCCCAGGACGGCGACGAAAGCCCACCTCCGCTCGAAGGGAAGGACCAACGCCCAACGCCGCGTCGCGCAGCGCGCGCCTGTATCAGGCAGGCCCGCCTGCCGCACGCGCCAGCGATCGAAACCGGATGGCCGAGACCTGTCTTGCAGGGCTCGGCGGCGCTGGCCTGCAAGGTCGGCGACGTGAGAGCGCGCTCGCACAGCGAGGCGCCCCTCCGGGTCTCTCGGTTCTCAAGGGATCGCTGCAACCACACAATTCCGCAGGGATCAGATGAAGGCGTGAACCTTCGGGATTGTCATCGTAGCTGGTTCCATCTCGGCTGGCACGATGACGCGATGGCGTGCATGGGATCGGGCATGATCGCCATTCCCCTGCTGCTCGCCTCCGGCCTTTGCATCGCGACGGTGCATGACGGCGACACCATTCGGCTCTGCACCGGCGAGAAGGTGCGCCTCCAGTCGATCGACGCGCCAGAGGTGCAGGACTCGCCTCGGTGCGAGCCAGCCCAGCGGCAGCGCCTCGCCGGCTCGAAGAATCCAGCCTGGTGCGATTTTGCGAAAGGTGCGGCCAGCCGGGACGCCCTGCAGTCGTTCCTGCTGACGGGGCGCGTTTCCATCGAGCGCTTCGGGAAGGACCGCTATGGCCGCACGCTGGCAAATATCTATGTCAACGACCGCGACGCGGGCGAATACCTGATCAGGCGAGGGTTGGCGCGGCGCTGGGGCGAGTAACCGAGGACGGCTGCCTGTCCTTACCCTCGATACGAACTCATATCAGCCCGAGGAAGCGAAACTGCCTGACGATGTTCTCGATTTCCAGGTGGCAGAGGCACGAAATCTGTACGCCGATACAAATCGGGTGTCGCGGCCGAGGGAGATGGGCTGCGCTGCACTTCGCGGCTACCGCAGGCTTGCACCTCAGCCGCGCCTGGTGTCCACCGCGACACGCGACCGCGATGTCGCAGCCCCATTCCGACTAGGCGGAGACTGTCTCGAACCGTTTCGTTCCCATAACCGTCCCATAACGGATTTCAGAACAAATGCGGAACATATAACATTGTGTCATTCCACCAAGGAGTGATTCTGCGATGCATGCACTATCGAAGATGGATGGTCCGCTTGACCTCGGAGGCTATGAGACCAGTTCGAAATCCTTGCCTTTCGGGCGCTGGGTATTGGAACAGTCCGAGCGAGGCGGCTTCATTGGCCAACTCGCCTCCATCGCAAAATCGGATCGTGGGTTCCCGAAGGACGGCAACCCCGATGCGGTCCGCAAGCGCCTGGGAGACACCGGCGCGGATCCAGAAATGTTCGAAGCGGTCGACGACGCCGAGATGGATTGGGTATCCTGGTGACCGGCCCGATAGCCGACGATGCCTTAATCGCGCTGGCTCAGCACCGCTTCGACCAAGCCGATAGGGCCGACGCCACGCATGAGGACTGCCGCCAGCTGCGCGACATTTTTCCCGCCGTTCTGCAGCGCCTGCGGGAGAAGGTGGAGATCACGCGCGATCTTGTCTGCATCGAGGACAACGACCTGTCTGATGCGGCGAGGATCGCACGGTTGGCCAACACCGAGCCGAAACAGGACGATCAACTGCAGCTATCCCTTACGCATTTTTGAGCCTCCGCCGATCGGGGCATGAACCACGTAAACCAGGCGGATCCCCCAGACGTTCCTATCCTGAGGAACAGTCATGGTTGACGTGAAAACCTGGGCCCGGCGCACGTTCCGCAAGCTAGCGCCGGGCCACTTTATCAGCATCGAGACCACCAAGGTTTGGATACTACCTGGGCGGAGAATATTTTCAGATCGCAGCAACCGTTCTTGCCGGTCTGCCTTTATCACATACCCTCATCCTGGTTGACCTAACCCGCAACTGGAGATTCCCTGGGGCCTGGTCGCGGGATGTATCTTCTACACCGGCCAGGCCTCATTTTTTCGTCACCTTGATGAAGGGTGACGATGCACGAATTGGGAACGGGAGGATTGCTTGATAACTGGACGTCCGATTATGGAGCGCGCTTTCGAGATCGCTCGAGAAGGCAGCTGTAAGAACCTGCAAAGCCTGGCTATCGCACTTGCGAAAGAGGGCTTCACCAATGTCGATTCTCATTTGGAGGGACCGTCTCTGCGAAAACAGTTGGGCGCGCTGATGCGAGCCTCCTAAATCAAATGGGCGGGGCTGCCAGTCCTCACCCGCCTATCCGAGAGTCGGCCCTCTTGAACGTGGAAACGTTCCGATCCATCTGGCTGGCGTAAGTCCGAAACATGTGAGCCGAAGAGACGATGACGACCGAGACGTTTGCCGCCCCTGAGACCCGCGCCTTCGAGGCCGATGTTTCCAAGCTCCTGCACATGATGGTCCATTCGGTCTATTCGGACCGGGACGTGTTCCTGCGCGAGCTTATCTCCAACGCTGCCGATGCCTGCGAGAAGCTGCGCTACGAAGCGATCTCCCGGCCCGAACTGCTTGGCGACGACGCCCAGCCGCGCGTCACCGTGACGCTGGACAAGGACGCCGGAACGCTCACCGTCACGGACAATGGCATCGGTATGTCCGCGATCGACATGGCTGAAACCCTGGGCACCATTGCCCGGTCGGGGACGAAGGCGTTCATGGACAGGCTCGCCGCCGACAAGAACGGCGAGGGACAGCAGCTCATCGGCCAGTTCGGCGTGGGCTTCTACTCGGCCTTCATGGTCGCGGGCAAAGTCGAGGTCGTCTCCCGCCGCGCGGGTGAGGACGAGGCGGCGAGCTGGGCATCCGATGGTTCGGGCACTTACACCATAGCTCAGGTCGATCCCGCTGCCGCTCCCTTGCGGGGAACGAGGGTAACGCTGACCTTGCTCGACGAAGCGAGAAGCTATGCCGAGCTCTACACCATCGAACGGATCGTCAAGGCTCAGTCGGGCCATGTCCCGGTGCCGATATTCGTGGAGGAAACCGGGAGTGAGGAAGAAGCTCGGCAGCTTGCCGACGGCGCAGCGCTGTGGGCCAGGTCGAAGTCGGACATCAGCGAGGATGAGTATGCCGACTTCTATCGCAGCGTGGCGGGGCAGTTCGACAAGCCGGC
>NZ_BAAILP010000209.1:0-840 GCF_054589055.1 Novosphingobium sp. 11B
TTCGACAAGCTCAGCCTGAGCGGGAATTGGAAAACTGCTTTGAAAACCTGTCCGAGCTAATTGAGCAGGAACAGGAGACCCGCTCTCAAATCCGCTCAGGCTGAGCCTGTCGAAGCCCCATCAGCCACCCACTGCCCGAAGACCGCCAGCGATCCCGGAGTAAGTCACGGGCGATGAAGGTGCTTTACCCCCGCTTGAAGATCTGCCCCGAATCGAACAGCGAGATCCGCCACTCGCCATCGGCATCGCGGCGGCATTCCATCTTCACGTCGGCGACCGCGAGCGGGTCGCAGTACTTGTCGAAAGGCCCGTCGCCCAGCGCCGCGAAGAACACCAGCAGGTAGCCGACTTTCGCATGGTCCTCGCCCTCGAAACCGACCCGCAGCGAGGTGATGATATGCCGCATGGTCATGAGGCCCGCGCCCGCCTTCATGGTCTCGGCGCGGCCCTTGTAGAACGCCTCGACCGCCGCCAGCCCCTCGCGCCACTGGCCGCCGACGTTGTAGCGGACATCCTCGGCGAGGCAGTCGGTCTCGCGCATCTTCAGGCCGTTGTGGATGTCGAGTTCGTCGCCCCACTCGTAGATCACCTGCTTGATCGCGAGGACGTCTGCCGCCTGCTGGGGTGTGAATTTCGCCATTGAGCCTCTTCCCGTGGGGTTATCGCGCGAAGGCTAGGGCAGGGCTTCGGGCGGGGCTAGCGGATGCCATGCATTACCGCCCCGGCGAAGGCCGCATGGATATCGCCGCCCCATATTCGTCATTGCGAGCGTAGCGAAGCAATCCAGAGCAGTTTGAGAATGCCCTGGATTGCTTCGCTACGCTCGCAATGACGATCGGA
>NZ_BAAILP010000209.1:976-30401 GCF_054589055.1 Novosphingobium sp. 11B
TTGCCTCGGCAGCCGGCTCCGGCCTGCTCCTGTTGCGCCCGATCAACGACTTCGGGCATTTCACCGACTAAGGAAAAATTCGGGCGCCCAGCCCTTGTGTTGCATATAAGCAACACCATATGAGCGGGATCAGGAGGCACATTCCACAATGAATCTCGAAAAGTTCACTGACCGCGCCAAGGGTTTCCTGCAGGCGGCGCAGACCGTCGCGATCCGCCTGAACCACCAGCGCATCGCGCCCGAGCATATCCTCAAGGCCCTGCTCGACGATCCCGAAGGCATGGCCGCCGGGCTCATCAAGCGCGCCGGTGGCAACCCGGTGTTCGCGACGCAGGAACTCGACAAGGCGCTGGCGAAAATCCCCGCCGTTTCGGGCAGCGGCGCGGCCGGTTCGCCGGGTCTGGACAACGACGCCGTGCGTGTCCTCGACGCGGCCGAGCAGGCTGCGACCAAGGCGGGCGACAGCTTCGTCACCGTCGAGCGGCTGCTGCTGGGCCTGGTGCTGGCGACGACCACGGCGGCGGGCCAGGCGCTCAAGGCGGGCAATGTCACGGCGCAGGCGCTCGAAGCCGCGATCACCGAACTGCGCGGCGGCCGCACCGCCGACAGCGCGGGCGCGGAGAACGCCTACGACGCGATGAAGAAGTACGCCCGCGATCTCACGCAGGCGGCGAAGGACGGCAA
Organism: Novosphingobium sp. 11B; assembly: GCF_054589055.1. Classification (NCBI taxonomy): domain Bacteria; kingdom Pseudomonadati; phylum Pseudomonadota; class Alphaproteobacteria; order Sphingomonadales; family Sphingomonadaceae; genus Novosphingobium; species Novosphingobium sp. 11B. Next base: position 1,661 of record NZ_BAAILP010000209.1, read on the forward strand.
GCTCGACCCGGTCATCGGCCGCGACGAGGAGATTCGCCGCACCATCCAGATCCTCGCGCGGCGCACCAAGAACAACCCCGTGCTGATCGGTGACCCAGGCGTCGGCAAGACCGCCATCGCCGAAGGGCTCGCGCTGCGCATCGCCAATGGCGACGTGCCCGACAGCCTCAAGGACCGCAGCCTGATGTCGCTCGACATGGGCTCGCTGATCGCGGGCGCCAAGTACCGCGGCGAGTTCGAGGAGCGCCTGAAGGCCGTGCTCGACGAGGTGAAGGGCGCTGACGGCCAGATCATCCTGTTCATCGACGAGATGCACACGCTGATCGGCGCGGGCGCCTCCGAAGGCTCGATGGACGCGGGCAACCTGCTCAAGCCCGCGCTGGCACGCGGCGAACTGCACTGCATCGGCGCGACCACGCTGGATGAATACCAGAAGTACGTCGAGAAGGACGCCGCGCTGCAGCGCCGCTTCCAGCCCGTGTTCGTGGGCGAGCCGACGGTCGAGGACACGATCTCGATCCTGCGCGGGCTCAAGGAAAAGTACGAGCTGCACCACGGCGTGCGGATCACCGACGGCGCGATCGTGGCGGCGGCGACGCTGTCCAACCGCTACATCACCAACCGCTTCCTGCCCGACAAGGCGATCGACCTGATGGACGAGGCCGCCAGCCGCATCCGCATGGAAGTGGAAAGCAAGCCCGAGGAGATCGAGAAGCTCGACCGCCGCATCGTCCAGCTCAAGATCGAGGAAATGGCGCTCGGCAAGGAGAGCGATTCCGCGTCGAAGGACCGGCTTGCCGCGCTGCGCGTGGAACTCAGCAACCTCGAACAGCAGTCGAGCGAACTGACCACCCGCTGGCAGAACGAGCGCGACAAGATCGCGGCGGAAGGCAAGCTCAAGGAACAGCTCGACGCCGCGCGCATCGAACTCGAGCAGGCGCAGCGCGGCGGCGACTACGCCAAAGCGGGCGAGCTGTCCTACAGCACCATCCCCGCGCTGGAGGCGAAGTTGGCGGAGGCGCAGGCCACCGCCGGGAACGCCTTGCTGCGCGAGGAAGTGACCGAGGACGACATCGCCGGCGTCGTCAGCCGCTGGACCGGGGTTCCGGTCGATCGCATGCTGGAAGGCGAGCGCGAGAAGCTCCTCAAGATGGAGCAGATCATCGGCGGCCGCGTGATCGGCCAGACCGATGCCGTCGCCGCCGTCTCCAAGGCGGTGCGGCGCGCGCGCGCGGGCCTGCAGGACCCGAACCGGCCGCTCGGCTCGTTCCTGTTCCTCGGCCCCACGGGCGTCGGCAAGACCGAGCTGACCAAGGCGCTGGCGGGCTTCCTGTTCGACGACGACACCGCGATGGTGCGCATCGACATGTCGGAATTCATGGAAAAGCATGCGGTCGCCCGGCTGATCGGCGCGCCTCCGGGCTATGTCGGCTACGAGGAAGGCGGCGTGCTGACCGAGGCGGTGCGGCGGCGGCCTTATCAGGTCGTGCTGTTCGACGAGGTCGAGAAGGCGCATTCCGACGTCTTCAACGTGCTGCTGCAGGTGCTCGACGACGGGCGCCTGACCGATGGACAGGGCCGCGTGGTGGACTTCACCAACACGCTCATCATCCTGACGTCGAACCTCGGCAGCCAGTACCTTGCCGGGCTAGATGAGGGCGTGGACGTCTCCACCGTGGAGCCGCAGGTGATGGAAGTGGTGCGCGGGCATTTCCGGCCCGAGTTCCTCAACCGCCTCGACGAGATCGTGCTGTTCCACCGCCTCGGGCAGGAGCACATGGCGCCGATCGTCGATATCCAGGTGGCCCGCGTGCAGAAGCTGCTCAAGGACCGCAAGATCGTGCTCGACCTGTCGGACGCGGCGAAGCGGTGGCTGGGGCGTGTCGGCTACGACCCGGTCTACGGCGCGCGGCCGTTGAAACGCGCGGTGCAGCGCTACCTGCAGGACCCGCTGGCGGAGAAGCTGCTGGCTGGCGAGGTGCCGGATGGCTCGCACGTCCGGATCGAGGACGGCGACGGGGCGCTGGTGATGGGCGTGGAGTGACGAAAACGGGCCGGGAAGCAACGCTTCCCGGCCCGAATCTCATGTGGCTCGATCTTGTGAAGATCAGAACACGTTCGCCTTCACGCCCATGAAGAACGAGCGGCCGACCGCGCTGATCGGATAGGCGACTGCACCCACGTCGGGCTTGGTGTCGAACAGGTTGTTGACACCGCCGTAGATCGTGAAGCGGTCATCGACGTTGTACGATGCGTACAGTTCGTGCTCCCACTTCTCCTTGTACCAGATGTACTGGCTGGGCAGGTAGTCGGGGTTGGCCGCTTGCTGCTCGCGGGTGACCCGGCGAGTCTTGTCCCACCAGTTGATGCCGTAGTTCAGCGAGAACGGGCCCTTGATCCAGGTAAGGTCGAAGGTCGCGCTGAACTTGGGTGCCGGGTACGCCGAGCTGTCCAGTTCGTTCTGCGCCACGGCGCCGAGCGAGGGAACGAATTCCAGCTTGTTGAGATAGTTGCCAACGAGGCTGAACAGGAAGCTGCCGACGGCCGGCGAGGCTTCGAGGCGATACTGCAGGTTCAGGTCGAGACCTGCCGTCTTGTACGATGCGACGTTCTGCGGGACTACGCTGAAGCCGTTGATGTAGCCGGTAGTGCCGCTGCGGGTGATGAGCGAACAATACTGGTTCTGCAGCGTCGGCTGGTCGTAGCAGAGGTCCACGATGTCCTGCGCGGTCGAGTAGTTGATCGCCTTGCTGATACGGATGTTGTACCAGTCTGCGCTGAGAGTGAAGCCTTTCAGGAAGCTCGGACGCAGCACCACGCCGGCGGTCCAGGTCTTGGCCTTTTCCTCGGAGAGGTTCGGGTTGCCGCCCTGGGTGCCCAGCAGGCTGCTGTTCTGCGGTGAGGTCTGGTCGTCGGCCGGGTTGAAGTCGATGATCTGCTGCGGGGTAAGGCCGGCAGCGGTCAGCGCCGCGGTGCAGTTGGCCTGGCGGGGTGCCTTGCCTTCGGCGATGCGTTCCGGGCCGCACGGGTCGGTGATGAACTCGTAACCGCCGCTGGTGCCGGCAAACAGCTCGGTGATGTTCGGTGCACGCACCGAAACCGAATAGGTGCCGCGGAACGAAACGTCTGCGATCGGCGCATACGTGCCGTTGACGTTCCAGGCGGTGTTCGTGCCGACCGTCGAGTAGTCCGAAACGCGCAATGCGCCACCCAGGCTCAACTCATGGGCCAGCGGGGCATCGAGCAGGATCGGCAGACGGATTTCTCCGTAGGCTTCCTTCACGTCGTACGAACCGCCGTCGATCGTCGCCTGCGCGCTGTCGGCCAGGAAGCCGTTCTGCGTGTAGTACGACGGGATCTGAAGGCTGCTCTCCTTGCGGTACTCGAGACCGACGGCGAAGCCGATCGGGCCGCCCGGCAGTTCGAAGAACCCACCGGTGTCACCCGAAATGCTGGCCGAGCCGACGTACTGGCGTAGGCGGGCATAGTCGGTGTGGGTCGCGAGAATGAAGGCCAGCGCCTCAGGCGAAGGCGAGCCGTTGCCCAGGACGTTGAGCGGTACGCACTGGCCGGGCTGGAACGTCAGCGGCGCGCCGCTGTAGAAGGGCGAGCCGAAGCTGTTGCCCATTATCTCGGTCTGGCCGGGCAGGTTGATGCGGCAGGTCACGCCGCCGTTGCCGTCGGACACCGCGTCCAGCGCCGCCGAGTAGCGATCGAGGATACGGTCGCCCGAGGCGGTCGCCCGCTGCGTCGACTGGCCGAAGACGAACGAGGCGTCGTACTTCAGGTGCGATGACAGTTCGCCGTTGGCACCGACGACGGTGCGCCACAACTCGCGGTTCAGTTCCGAGCGGCGGATGCCGAAGTCGAAGTTGTCGCGGCTGACGAGGGCGCCGTCCGGAGCGTTCGCACCAAAGCGCTCGTTCAGATAGTAGTTGTCCGCGAACAGCTCGGTGTAGAAGTCGTAAGTCGGCTGCGCAAAGGTGTACGCCTTGGAACGCACGTACTTCGCTTCCGCATAGAAGTTGAGCGCCGGGCTGACTTCGTAGTGGCCCATCACGTTGACGATGTGACGGCGCAGGAACGGCGTGTAGTCGCCGTAGTACGAATCGCGCGGGGTGCTGTCGCCGCCCACGGTAAACGCGGTGCCGGGGACGTAAGTGCCCAGATCGTACGGGTTGCCTTCACCGGTATAGTCGGGAACGCCGTCGAAATCGATGTCGATCGCGCCGCCCATCGAGCTGTCCGCCCAGCGCAGGTTGTTCATCAGCACGCGGTCGGGCACGTTCGGATCGTCGCGTGTCGAGCCGGGGGCGCCGTCGGCCGGGTTGCGTACGAAGCTCCAAGTCGGGCCGGTCTTGCCGTAGTTCAGACGCTTGCGCTGCGAGAAGCGGTCGGTCTTGTTGAATTCGTAGGCGAGGGTGATGTTGCCCTTGCCGTCGTCGAAATTGGTGCCAGCAGTTGCCGCGAGGAACTTCTCACCCGCGTCGCCGCGCTGCGAGATCGTGTTCTGGCCACGGATGCGCAGGCCTTCGAAGTCCTTCTTCATAATGAAGTTGACCACGCCCGAAACGCCGTCCGCACCGTAGATCGCCGAGACGCCGCCGGTGAGCACGTCGACGCTCTCGATCAGATCGGTCGGGATGGTGTTGGTATCGACCGATGCGGTGCCGGGATAGCCCGCCACGTGGCGCCGGCCGTCAACCAGCACGAGCGTGCGCGCAGTGCCCAGGTTGCGCAGGTTCAGCAGGTTGACGCCGGTGAGCTGGCCATTGGGCAGGTTCGAGCCGGCGGAATCGATCGCACGGCGCGAACCGAGTAGGGCCGGGCTCTGCGACAGAAATTCGGTGATGTTGGTCCGGCCCGACTGCTCGATCGTGGCGGCGGTGACTGACACGACCGGGTTGGGGTTGTCGAACCCGTTCGGTATGGTGATGCGAGTGCCGGTAACGGTGATGGCATCACCACTTTCGTCGGCGGTGTCGGTGCCGCTCTGTGCGGTGGCACCCTGTGCGCTGGCTTCTTGAGCGCGCGCTGGCGCGGCGGCCAATACAGCGATCGCCGGAATCGCGGCGACGCCAAGAAGCAGAGTGCTTCTTGCGGTTTTCATGGTGTGTCCCCTTGTTGCTTCGGTGCGGATGTGACGTCCGCGTGCCCGGCCGGAAATCCGGGCAGATGCCGATAGTCTGCCGTGCCAATTCGCAACTGCAACAGCGATTTGCAGGAAAGCTGCAACAAAAGAGTCATTTGTTGTAACATTGCAACAGGTTGCAACAGTTTGTCGTCATTCAGCAGGACACGGATTTCAGACAGACACGCCAAAAAAAAGGCGGCCTCCGAAGAGACCGCCCCATTTTTTGTCCAGACCTTGCGGTTTAGAAGTCAACCTTCGCGCCGAGGCGGAAGTAGCGGCCGACCATGTTGGCCTGGCCCCATGCCGGGTTGTAGTTGAAGATCGAGTAAGCCGCCGACGGGTCGAACTTCGGCTTGATCGCGAACGCATTGAGGATGTTCGCATAGATCGAGAAGTTGTCGCTGACCTGAACATTGGCTGCGATGTCGAAGTTCCACTGCGCACCGACCTTGCACTTCACCGGAGTGCCATCGTCGTATTCGACGACCGAAGCACCGACGCTGGCTGCGCAATCACCCTTCACGCCGCTGTAATCGACCGACGCGAGGTCGTAGCCATGCGTGTAGTATGCGGTACCGGTCAGCGACACCTTGCCCATGGTGAAGGTGTTCTGCCAGGAACCGCGCCACTTCGGCGAACCCGAGCACGAGGTGTAGTCACAGGGGCTCAGCGAGCCGTCGTAACGCTCCTTGGTGCCCGTAGCACGGGTCAGTTCGTACTTGATGAGGTACGAAGCGTCGAGGTTGCTGGTCCAGGTAACCGGGCCGAAATCGTAGCTGATGTTGGCGCCGAAATCGATGCCCTCTACGACCTGCGAGTCCGAGTTGTTGTACGAGTACTCGATGAAGCCCGGGTTCGCGATCGCCGTCAGGTTATCCGGATCGGGATTGAGCGGACGAATAGTCACGCCGGTGACGGCATTGGTCGCGCCGGTACGCAAGTAAGCGTCGAGAGCCGCATCCTGGTCTTCCGCCGAAACGCCGCCGATGATGCCCTTAATCTTCGTGCGGAAGTAATCCACGGTGAAGCTGACATTGCGCATCGGTTCGAACACGGCACCGAACGTGTAGCTGGTCGACTTCTCGGGCTTCAGGTCGGGGTTACCCGTACCGGTACGACCGATGTTGTAGGCAGCGCTTACGTAGTTGTTGTTGTCGTGCGAGGCGCAGTAGGCTGCATAAGTGGTGCAGTCGATCTTGAAGTTGGCGTAACCGGTCGTCGGCAGGCCGTATGCTTCGTTGAACGAAGGAATACGGAAGCCCTTCGACCAGGTGCCGCGCAGCAGGACCTGTTCGATCGGTTTGATCTTGATGCCGAACTTCGGCGAGAAGTTGCTCTGGCCTGACGAATACTTGTCGTAGCGACCCGAAGCAGACAATTCCACCTGATCGATGATCGGCGCGCTGATGTCGTAGAAGGCCGACTTCACGTTGCGGCTGCCGGCAGCGCCGACCGCGTTGATCGTGAAGTAACGGTCATAGGGAGCGGCATCGTTCTGCGGGTTCGCCGACTGGTCGTCGAGCGATTCCTTGCGGTACGATGCACCGACTGCGACCTGCAGCGAACCGCCGGGCAATTCGAACAGTGCGCGCTGGATGGTGCCTTCGACCTGCCACAGCTTGGAGGTCGAGACCTTCCTGTTCACCGGAGCCACATAGTCGCGGACTTCCTGGCTGTTCAGCCAGGGCGCCGCGAAGTTGTACTCGCCGGTCGCGACCATGTCGGCCAGGCGCTGCGGGATCAGGTAGTTGCGGCTGGTGCGCGTGAGCTGCACTTCCGACGCCGTAGCGCCGACGGTGTAGGCCCATTCGTCATCGCTGCCGAAGGTGCCGTTGATGCCCGCCTGGACGCGCATCGAGCGTGCACCGGTTTCGACCGTCTGCGGCTTGTCGTAGCGGCCGCGGATGATCGCGGTCTGGCCGCTGGCGGCGAACGGGTTGTTCGGGTTCAGCGTGCCGTTGGCGGCATTACAGCCCGAGCTGACGTTCAGGTTGTTGACGAAAGTGGCGGTGCCTGCCGAGCAAACGTAGACCGGCAGGACGACGCTGGCCCAGGTGGCCGAACTGGGCGGCGGAGTGGCGTTGGGGAACGCGGCCGGAGAAAGCTGCGAATAGGTGCTGGTCTTGGTCCAGTCGACCGAGACGAACGCCTCTGCCTTCTCGCCGACCTTCACGGTCGCGCGGCCGGCAAAGCCGTAGCGCTTCGTTTCCGGGCGGAGCGTGGCGTAGAGGTTCTTCAAGTCCGCCGAGCAGACATTGCCGTAACGGCCGCTGCTGCTTGCGCTGGCAGGCAGGCTCGTGGGCGTCGAGTTGAACGCGGCGCAGTCCGGATTGAGCAGCTGATAAGGGGTGGTATTGCCACCGGCAGCATTGCTGGCCGCGACGAGCGGAGCAAGCGGGATCGTCGAGCCGCCCAGCGAGCCATCGCCGTTAACGCCGAAGGCGTACCAGCGGGTCGGCGTCTTCATGCAGCCGCCGTTGTCGTTGCAGATGTTGCCGAGATAGCCGGTGTTGAACTTGTCGCCGCGGTTGCGAGCCCAGATCTCTTCGTTCTTGCGGTACATGCCGCTGACGTAGAAGTTGAAGCCGTCGGTTTCGAGATCGCCGTGGCCCACGGTGAGGTCAAGACGCTGTTCGCTGCCGTCGCCGTGGTCGGAGATGCCGTTCGAAACGTTGGCGTGAATGCCCTGGACCTGCTTCTTGGTGATGACGTTCACCACGCCGGCGACTGCGTCAGCGCCGTAAGTCGACGAAGCGCCGTCCTTCACGACTTCGATACGGTCGATAACCGCGTCGGGGATCGAGTTGAGATCGACGAAGTTGCGGTGTCCGTCATCCGCGACCGGGTACATGGCCATGCGCATGCCATCGACGATCGTCAGCGTGTTCTGAACGGTCAGGCCGCGCAGCGAGATCGCGTTCGCGCCGGCTGCGAAGTTGTTGCCGTTGTTCCAGCCTTCCGAGATCGTGCCCGAGCCGTTGGCGGAGAGGCGCTGAAGTGCTTCGGCTGCGGTGTTGATGCCGCGCTGTTCGAAGTTGTCGGCGGAGATGACGGTGACCGGCGAAGCCGTCTCGGCATCGGTGCGGCGCAGCAGCGAGCCGGTGACGATGATGACGTTCGAATCGTCGGAGGCCGCCTCTTCCGACTTCTGCGGAGCTGCGTCCTGCGCGTGCGCAGTTCCGCACAGCAGTGCGAAAGCCGTGAGGCTTGTCGCGCCGCGCAGCGCGGCCTTCTGGATTGTGGTTTTCACTTTTGTGTCCCTTGTTGCTTCGTTCAGCAGGCGAATGCGTGACCAAGTTCGCCTGATGACCCGTTGCCGGCTTTCGGATGCGCGCACGCATCGTGATGCCATGTGAAATGTTGTTGCGCCGGAGGGATCGCCTTTCAACGGAATTTGCCAAGTTGGGAGAAATGGGTTGGCGATTGTGGCAATGACGCAACAGCCATGCGCGACGAACCGTGGCCGTTCTGCAACCGCGCAAGGATTCCAGCCGATTAGTTGGAACAATAGACCTGTTGCATATAGGCATTGTCCACAGAGTTTCTTGCGCACGCCATCGCCCCGGTGAAATCCTGTTGCGTTGCTGCAAATCGATCTTGCGCAATGGATTGACCGGCCCTCTCGAGGCATTTAACCGATTGATTAAATCGCCTCGGACAAAATCGATGGTCTGCTTCGCCGGATCGGCATAGGGCGCGACAGGAAAAGGAAATCGGCATGAAACTCGACAACTCCATGGCCGCAGTGGTCACCGGCGCGGCTTCCGGACTTGGCGCGGCGACGGCGCGGGCGCTCGCGGCGCAGGGCGTGAAGGTCGCGATCTTCGACCTCAATGCCGAAGCTGGCGAAGCGCTTGCAGCCGAGATCGGCGGCGTGTTCTGCGCGGTCAACGTGACCGACGAGGACAGCGTGATCGCCGGATTCGCGAAAGCACGCGCGGCGCATGGGCAGGAGCGGGTGCTGGTCAATTGCGCAGGCATCGCGCCGGCCGCCAAGACCGTCGGCAAGAATCGCGAGACGGGCGAGCCCAGGTCGCACGACATGGCGCTGTTTGAGAAGGCGATCGCGATCAACCTCGTGGGCACCTTCCGCTGCATCAGCAAGTCGGCGGCGGGCATGGCGACGCTGGAGCCGCTCGACGCGGCCGGTTCGCGTGGGGCCATCGTCAACACCGCGAGCGTCGCGGCGCAGGACGGCCAGATCGGGCAGGCCGCCTATGCCGCGTCGAAGGGCGGGGTACTGGCGATGACGCTGCCGGTCGCGCGCGATCTCATGAGCGAGGGCATTCGCGTCAACACGATCCTGCCGGGCATTTTCGAGACGCCGATGATGGCGGGAATGCCGCAGGGCGTGCAGGATGCGCTGGCGGCGATGGTGCCGTTCCCCAAGCGCCTCGGCAAGGCGGAAGAGTACGCGAAGCTGGCGTTGTTCATGCTGGAGCACGACTATCTCAACGGCGAATCGATCCGTCTCGACGGTGCGATCCGCATGGGGCCGAAGTAAGCGCCGATGAAGGAACGTCCCGTCTCCCTGACCGCCGGCGCCGTGGAAGTCGCGCCTCCGGGCGCGCGTGCGATGCTGCTCGACACGGCGAGTGCGATCATGCGCGACGGCGACGTGATCGACATCTCGCTTTCCGAACTGAGCCTCCGCTCCGGGTTGAACTCGGCGCTGGTGAAGTACTACTTCGGCAACAAGGCGGGGCTGCTCAAGGCGCTGCTCGACCGTGACTGGGAGGCGATCGTCGTCAGCGTCGACGCGCTCGTCGCCAAGGACGGGTGGGAGCCGGAGGCCAAGCTGCGGCGGCACTTGTGGAAGGTGGTCGATACCTTCTACGAAGTGCCGTATCTCAATCGCCTGACCATGCGCATGGTGCGCGAGAGCGACGATACCGAGGCGCGGCGCATCGCCAATTGCTACCTCTCGCCGATCTACCGCGCTTACGAGCAGTTGATCGGCGACGGCGTGCGGGCAGGGGTGTTCCGCGAGATCGACCCGCAGTTGTTCTACTTCACGGTGACGGGGGCGGTGGACCGCTTCTTCTCGGCGCGGCTGGTGCTCAAGCACTGTTTCGACCAGGACAGCCTGACCGAGGAACTGCGGGACCGTTACCGCGAGCATACGATCGACATCATCATGGCAGGCATCCTCGCGCACTGATGGCCCGCAAGAAGAAGCGTTATCTCACCGCGACGATGGCGGACGGCTACGTCAAGACCATCGGGCCGACGACCGATCCTTTCACGCATTACTGGCGCGTGGTGGCCGAGTTGCAGAACGGCAGGACCGAGGTGTTCTGGGGGCACGCCCGCTCGCTGGCGGAGGCGAAGAAGAAGCGCCTTCCGCTGGGCGAAGCAGCGAAGATGCGCGGGTGGAAGGGGTTCGCCTTCGAGATCGCGGAACTGGTGGAGACGGACGGCTGAAACGCCGCCGTCAGCGCACCTTCAGTCCCACTTCGCCCAGCAGCAGGGCAGCCTGATCGCGTGAGATCGTCGCGCCGCGGAAGCGCCGCGCATCGCCGAGGGTCACGCCGCCCAGATCGGCGCCGCGCAAGTCTGCACCCTCGAAGCGCGCGCCGTCCACTTGCGCATCGCGCAGGCTGCAGCCTTCGAAAGTGGTCATCCGGAAATCCACCTTGCGCAGGTCGGCCTGTGAGAAGTCGATGCGCTGCAGGGTCGTCTTGCGGAACGACAGGCCGGGCAGCTTCGCACCGACGAGCAGGGTTTCGTCGAAATGGACTTCCAGCGCCTTGAGATCGGACATGTCGGCGCCCGTCAGCTTGCTGCGGGAAAAGCGGGTTCCCTGCAGCATGGCGCGCCGCAGCGCAGAATTATTGAAGTCGCAGGCGGTGAATGCTGCGTCGCTGAGGTCGCAGCCGATGAAGTCTGCGAAGGCGCCCCGGCACGAGCGCCAGCGGGTCTGCTCCAGTTTCGCGCCGGACAGTTTCGCATGGCGCAGGCTGCACTGTTCGAAGGTCCAGGCGGACAAGTCGAGGCCCGACAGGTCCGCCTCATCCAGATCGCAGTTCGTGATGTGCCAGGGACTGCCGATAAGCGCTTCGACATCGCGCCGTTCCAGCTTGCGATCGCGAACTGTCTGCGCGGCGAAAAGGTCATCCATGGCTGGCAAGTAACCGCAACGACCGGCAGAGACCAGAGGTGCGGGAGAACTTCGCGCGCTGCGCCGACAGTACCGGGAGCGCGAGGGTGCTGACCCTCGCGTCCACCCTTATTCTTCTGGCCTTTACCCCGCCTTGCCCGGCCCGGTGCCCGAGAACGCATCGCCGATCGAGCATGCCGCCGGGCCGAGGATGACCACGAACAGCGTGGGCAGGATGAACAGGATCAACGGCACGGTCATGATCGCGGGCAGGCGCGCGGCCTTTTCCTCGGCGCGCATCATACGTTCGTTGCGGAATTCGGCCGAGAGCACGCGTAGCGCAGAGGCCAGCGGGGTGCCGTAGCGTTCGGTCTGCACCATCGTCGTCACCACGCCCTTCACCGCGTCGAGGTTGACGCGGTAGGCGAGGTTCTCGAACGCGGCGCGGCGTTCGGTGAGGAACGAGAGTTCGATCGAGGTCATCGAGAACTCGTCGCCCAGTTCCGGGTAGGCGCGGCCCAGTTCGCGTGAGACGCGCTCGAAGGCGGCGTCCACGGTCAGGCCCGCTTCGGCGCAGATGACGAGCAGGTCGAGCGCGTCGGGCAGGCCCTTGCGGATCGCGTCGGTGCGCTTGGACACGAGGTTCTGGATGTAGATGTCCGGGCCTTTGTATCCGGCTAACACCATCGCGGCGAAGGCCATGAACTTCTTGAAGTCCGACCACTGCGGAAAATAATCGATCCCGTAAATCACCAGCGCGGCGAAACCGCCCAGCACGATCGGCGCGACGAGGCGGGCGAGGACGACCGCGACGGCCCATTCCTTGTTGCGGATGCCGGCCTGCGCCAGCTTCTGCTGGATGGTCTTGATCTGGCTGTCCTGCAGCATCCGCGCCTTGCCGAGGAACGCACCCATCTTGTCGGTGGTGTCGTTGCGGCGGATCAGGCTCTGGCGCTTGCGGGCGGTGGTGATGATGCCCGCCTTGAGATGCTCGCGCCGGGCGTTCAGCGCCTTGACGCGCTTTTGCATGGGGTCGCGGATGGTGATCGCGGTGTAGATCGCGAAGAGCACCGCGGCGGCCGCGACGATGGTGAGCAGTGTCCCGACGTAAGTGACGTCGAAGCCGAGGAGGGTGGGACCGGCGGGTTGTTCGAGCATGTGCTGGTCCTCAGATCTCGAAGCTGACCATCTTGGCCATGATGAAGGCACCGATGCCCATCCAGATGGCGCCGCCGATGCCGGCGACCATCAGGCGCTCGTCGATGAAGAACTGGCCGATGTACTGGGGGCTGATCCACCAGATCATGAAGAAGACGATGAACGGCAGCGAGCCGACGATGTAGGCCGAAGCCTTGGATTCCGAACTCATCGCACGGATCTTGAGCTTCATCTGCGCGCGCTTGCGCAGCACGTCCGACAGGTTCGCCAGCGTCTCCGCCAGGTTGCCGCCCGTCTCGCGCTGGATCGCCAGGGTGATGCAGAAGAAGTTGAATTCGGGCATGTTCAGGCGGTCGGCGGTTTCCTGGAGGGCATCCTCCATGGTCTTGCCGACTTTCATGCGGTCGGTGATCAGCTTGAATTCCTCGGCGACGGGGCCGGGGATTTCCTGCGAGACGATGGTGAGCGTCTCCGAGACCGGCAGGCCCGAGCGCAGGCCGCGCACGAGCAGGTCGATGGCGTCGGCGAACTTGACGGTGAAGGCGTTGGAGCGGCGCTTGATGAAGTGGCTGACGACCATGTGCGGCAACCCTGCGCCGATGAAGACGCCGAAGGCGAGGGCAAGGAACAGCGCGCCCGTCTTCATCAGGATCAGCAGCGTTATCACCGCGCCGAGGCCGATCGAGCCGTAGAGATACTGCTGCAAGGTCCAGGGCAGGCCCGAACGGTGCAGACGCAGCGCCAGCGCCTCCGCGCGCGAGGCGGAGCCGGCGATCTGGTGGATCCTCGGCTTGCGGGCGGCGACGGCGCGGCGCATCTGCGCCTCCAGCCGGTCGCTGGCGTTGTTCGAGTGGCGGAAGCGCACCGACTTCAGGCGCCGGGTCGATTCCTTCTTGGGGTTTGGCCCCGAAAGAAGCGCCCAGACGAGCAGCGCGAAGCCCGTGAGCCCCGTCGTCACCATGATGACCTGAAGGAAGTTCATATCCTGTCGAACCTTGCGAACATGCGCCTTACGAGGACGCGGGAGCCTTCTTCTTCGCCTTGGGCATCATTGCCTTGAGGTCGAACTTCCCGAGCAGCGAGGGCTTGGCGGCGGCGCCGTCGTCCTCGGCGATATCGGCGATGTCGCGGGCAAGGTCGCGCAGCACGGCGCCGGCCTTGGTGGCACGGTTGGCGTCGGCGAAGGTCTGACCCAGCTTTGCGGCCATCGATGCGGCCTTGAGGTCATAGGGGATCGAGACGTCGATCCTGGTCTCGATCGAGGCTTCGAAGTCGGCCTTGCTGATCTCCGCCATCGCCGTCTGCACTTTGTTGGCGACGATGATCACGCGGGTCTGCGGCGCATTGGCCTTGAACCACGAGAGCAGGCGGATGGTGTCGCGCGCCGACGCCAGCGTCATCTCCGTCACCAGCACTGCGACGCCGAGGTCGGCGACGAGCTGGGGGAAGTTGATCAGCATGTTGCGCGGCATGTCCACCACGGTCATCTCGAACGCGGCGCGGAATTCCTCCTCGAGCTGTACGAAGGCGGAGCCGTCGGTCAGCAGCGGTGCGTTGATCGGCGCTTCGGCCGAGAGGATCGCGAGATTGTCGTTCGCGCGGATCATCGCACGCTCGATGAACAGGCCGTCGATGCGGCTGGGGTTCTCGATCGCGTCGGTCAGGCCGCGGCCCGGCTCCAGATCGAGGCAAAGCGCGCCGGTGCCGAAGTGGATGTCGAGGTCGAGCAGCGCGGTCGGCAGCTTGTGGTCGGTGCTGAACAGCCACGCCAGCGACGTCGCCAGCGTCGATGCGCCGACACCCCCGCGCGTGCCGATCACGGCGGTCGAGATATGCCGCTTGCCCGCAGCGACGTCATGCGTGCGCGGGGTCGAGAATACCGACTGCGCCTGGGCCAGTGCGTCGCGCACGGCGGCGGACTGCAGGGGCTTGAGCAGGTAGTCGTGGATACCGCTGGCGATGAGGTCGCGGTAGAGGCGCACGTCGTTGACCTGGCCCACCGCGACGACGACCGTGCCCGGCTCGCAGACTTCGGCGAGGGCGTTGATGTCGCTCAGCGGGTCGCCGCTCTCCGAAAGATCGACGAGCAGGATGTTCGGGCTGGCCGAGATCGACAGCGACTGCACGGCATTGCGCAGGCCGCCCTTGTGGCACTTCTCCGGCTGCCAGCCCATCTCGATGGCGATGGGGCGCAGCACGTCCAGCGAGGCCTCGTCGCACAGGAATGCGGCGAACTGGTCGCGGCCGCCGGGGCCGCCCGTCTTCCAGGGAGCGTTCATGGCCATCAGTTGCCCTTGCTGCCGGTCGCGGAGACCGAGTTGCCCTTGCCGGTAGGCGCGGCGGCGCGATAGGCGTCGATCGCCTTGTTCGACGTCATTACCGTGGTCGATCCGGTGTCGGTCTGGCCGTGGATCAGGTCTTCCGGATTGGCGACCATCGCGGCGAGGTTCGAGTTCACCGAGCAACCGTAGTTGGTCGAAGTGGCGTTGCCCGGGTTGAAGTCGCTCTTGGCCGACCAGTCCGGGCAGCCCGGGACATAGGCCTTCGCGCGGCTGATCGTGACGCGGGTGGTGCCTGCGGGCACGGTGCCGCTCGGGGTGGTGGCTTCGTCGAGGACGAGCCCATAGTGCTCCGCCACTGCCGCGATGGCGCTGCGGGTGGCGGTGCTCATGCTCGGATCGTCGACCGAGATGCGGTCGCCGTACTTGAGGCCCATGGCCTCGAACCAGCCGGCAAGGCGGCCTTGCTCGCCATAGGCGAGGCCCGCGCCGCTGCTGGTCACGTCGATGCGGTAGTCGGACTTTTCGACCACCGGCTGATGGACCGAATAGACCGAGCGGTTGTCCGGCACGCCGCCGCAAGCGGCCAGCGAGAGGCCGAGGCCGAAGGCGATGGCGGTACGGGCGAGAGTAGCTTTGCGCATGGTGATCCCCTTTCTCGCTTAGAAGCTGAAGCCGGGCTTGGCGGAGTCGTCGGCGGCGGTGCGCTTGGTCTTTTTGTCCTTCGACGGGACGGAGGTAGCCGCGCCGATGCCCGGACCCGTGGCTCCGGACGGAGTCTTCGTCGCTTCCGGACGCTTTTCGCCGCTGGCGCCGTCGCTATCCATGTTGCCCAGGATGCGCTGCAGTTCGTTGGGCGACTTGAAGCCATCGGTCGGCAGCGCGATCTGCGAGGCCGAATTCATCGGGTTCACCAGATAGGGGGTGACGATGATGACCAGCTCGGTCTCGCCGCGCTTGTAGCTGGTGGAACGGAACAGCGAGCCGAGGATCGGCAGGTCGCCCGCGCCCGGCATCTTCTGGATGGAATTGGCGGTGTTGTTGCTCAACAGGCCGGCAATCATGAAGCTCTGGCCCGAGCCGAGTTCCACGGTCGTCTCGGTGCGGCGCACGGTCAGCGCCGGAATCGAGTAGCCGTTGAGCGTTACCGCGCCTTCGCTCGAAAGCTCCGAGACTTCCGGCCGCACGCGCATCGAAATGCGACCGTTGGCCAGCACAGTGGGCGTATAGCTGAGGCTGACGCCGTACTTCTTGTACTCGATCGAGGTCGAGCCGAGGCCCTGGCTCAGGGGAATCGGAAACTCGCCGCCGGCCAGGAAGTCGGCCGTCTCGCCCGAAAGGGTGGTGAGGTTGGGCTGTGCCAGCGTGCTGACCAGGCCGACCGTCTCGCCCGCATCGAGCGCGCCGAGCAGGTCGATGCCGAGCAGCTTTCCGCCAAGGCCGAGGGTGGTGCCGGTGGCGTTGGGCGTGATGGTGGAATAGTTGCTGCTGGCCTGCGTGGCGATGCCGATCGGCAATGCCGGGTTGTAGTTCGGGAACTTGCCCGAGCCCTGGCCGATCACGAACTTGGCGCCGGTAGTGGCATCGGCGCTGGTGATGTTGACGCTCATCGACTTGACCAGCGAGCGGCTGACTTCAGCGATGCGCACCTGCAGGTTGACCTGCAGCGGCGTGGCGATGCGCAGGCGGCTGATGACGTTGGCTTCCTTGCCCGCGTAAGCCGTGACGAGGCGTTCGGCCTCGGCGGCGTCTTCGGGGTTCTTGATCGTGCCGGTCAGCAGGAAGGTGCTGGAGCCCATCGTCGAGACGCCGATGTTGGCGTCCGGTATCGCGAGGCGCAGCATCGAATCGACGCTGTCGAGGTTCGATCCCACGCGCACCGTGCCCGACCACACCACCGCGCCCGCCGCATTGCTGGCGTAGACCGTAGTGGTGCCGCCGGCCTTGCCGAACACGTAGAACTGCTTCGACGACTTGACCTGCACGTCCGCGACCGCGTCGTTGGCGACGAAGACGTCGGCCATCGAACCGGGAACGTTGACGAGTTGGCCGCTGCCGATCGACAGGCTGACGTCCTGCGCGGGGTGGACGACCGAGGCCGTCTGCGCCTGCGCCGGGGCGGCGGTCATGGGCGCCAGCATGGTGGCGGCGATCAGTGCGGACTTGAGAAGACGCTGCTTCATCGAATTGCCCTCAAAGGGTGACGGACGGTGCGTGGACGCGGTCATCGTTACTTGCCCACCGGCTCGACGGTGGTGTCCTTGCCGCGGGTCACGCGGACCACGGGGCCGACATGCACGGGGGCTGCGGCAACCTGCGGCGCGGCGCCGACGGCGGGAGCGGGGGCCGGAGCGCCGCCGCCCTGTGCCGGGCGGCTCGAACGCTGGAAGCGCGAGACGTCGGCGCCCGTGACGTAGGTGGTGGCGCCGTCCATCGGGCGGTTCATGGCCTGGCTCATGAACTTCTCTTCCTGCTCGCGGGTCGCACCCTCGGGCAACTTCACGTCGCCGCTGGCGAGAATACGGTCGAATTCACCCTGGTTGTCGGCGATCGCGCGCAGCGACAGGCTGAGCGTGCCGATGGTCTGCGCGACGGCGACCTTCTCGGCGATGCGCGGGGTCACTTCGAGGGTGACGGTGCGGAAGCCCTGCACGACCGTCTTGCCATCCTCGACGGTGCTGGCGGTCGCCTGGTCCGTCGCGAGGACGCGCAGGTTGCGCAGGATCGTCTCGGCGGTGCGCAGCGAGTCGCCTTCGCCCTTCACGTCCTGCGTGAGGACGAGGTCGATGCGGTCGCCCGGGAAGACGAAGCCGCCGACGCCGGTGTCGGCCGAGACCGAGATGGTGACGGCGCGCATGCCCGGTCCGAGTGCGGCAGCCAGGAACCCGCGGTCGCCCGGCGCGACGAGCGCGCCCTGGGTCAGCGGCTGGCCGGCGGTGATCGGAAAGCGTACGACGGTGCCGAGCAGCTTGGTCATGTCGGCCTTGCCATCGACGTAATAGGCGTCCTGGACGAGGTTGTCCGGCCAGCTCTGGAAAGAGACCGAATCGGCGGTGATGATCGTGCCTACAGGCAGTGCGCGCTGCGCGACCAGCACTTTGGGGCCATTCTGGTCGGCGGCCGGAACGGCTCCGGCCTGCGGCGCGCCCCCGCCTGCGAACATCGTCCTCGCAGCAAATGCGGTGAAGGCTGCGACGAGCAGCGCAACCGCGAGCAGCACCACTTTCTTCCTGTCCATGGCTTGGAAAGCCCCTTAGCAAAATCCCCGAACTGTTCGGACTTATGAGGTAAATTGGTTAAGAACGGGTTCACCCCGTTGCTTGCGTAAACCGCGTTAGCTTCAGCCTGCGATTCCGGCGGAATGCGCGGCGCTGAGCGTCTGCGAACCCATCACCCACAGCGATGCGGCGGCGATGGCGATGCCGTAGGGCACCTCGATTCGCGACTTCTGGCGGCGCATGATGTGGCGCATCCCGAAGAGGAACAGGCCCAGCACCACGATCGCGGCGAGGGGGATCGCCCAGAGGCCCGGCAAGACCCCGGCGACGGCCTCCATGGTTGTGGGCTCCACCACCGGGCGATGCGTCGCGATGGCGAAGACGATGGCGCCCGCGCACCACACCCAGGCGAAGGCGACGAGCCCGGCGAGGGCGTCGCGCACCATCTCCTTGCGCCCCGGTTGCATGTTGAATGCGGCCATTGCCAGCGAGGCGCCGCCGCCCAGCACCGCCATCAGCACGACCAGTTGCAGGAACGCGGCAGGCGAGAACCACAGCGCCAGCGCGGTCAGCAGCTTGACGTCGCCGCCGCCCATCTGGCCGATGGCGAAAAGCACGCAGGCCACCGCGAACGTCGCCGCCGCCAGCCCGATCTGCACGCCGATGTCGAAAGGGCCGAGCCCCATCGCCAGCCACCACAGCGGCGCGGCGACCGCGATGCCCAGGTTGAGCCAGTTGTCGATGTGCCGCGCGCGCAAGTCGGTGAACGCCGCGACGAGCAGCGCCGTTGCCAATGCGGCCAGCAGTGCGTAGGAAAATACAGCGCCCGTCATGCTTTTCATCCTATCGGATCGA
Source organism: Novosphingobium sp. 11B (assembly GCF_054589055.1). Taxonomy (NCBI): domain Bacteria; kingdom Pseudomonadati; phylum Pseudomonadota; class Alphaproteobacteria; order Sphingomonadales; family Sphingomonadaceae; genus Novosphingobium; species Novosphingobium sp. 11B. Next base: position 20,405 of record NZ_BAAILP010000209.1, read on the forward strand.
GAGCGCTCTACCTCGGCAACCGCTACCAAATAGTAACCACGACACATCGATCACGAACCGGGGCTTTCCATCATAGTGACCTCCGCCGTCGAAAGTCTCGTCAAGTCCCCCGCGCGCCGGGCGATTCCCGCCGAAGCCCGCGAATCGCGCTGGGCCTTGCCCGATGGCCACCTGCTGCGCCGGATCGACTGGCAGGGCGGCGGGCGCGGCTCGATCCTGTTCATGCCCGGGCGCGGCGACGCTTACGAGAAATGGCTGGAAACCCTCGACGGCTGGCACCGCGAGGGCTGGAACGTCACTTCGGCCGACTGGCGCGGGCAGGCGGGTTCGGGCCGCCTCGGCCGCGATGCGGCAACGGGCCACGTGCCCGACTTCGCGCTCTGGGTGAAGGATTACGCCGCGCTCTATGCCGACTGGGCCGCCTCGACGCCGGGACCGCACATTGCCATTGCGCATTCGATGGGCGGGCAGATCGTGCTGCGCGCGGTAGCCGAAGGCGTCGTGCGGCCCGACGCGCTGGTGCTCTCCGCACCGATGCTGGGCATTCATCCGACGTGGATTCCGGCAGGCGTGCTGCACCGGGTCGCGCGCGGCATCGTGCGGCTCGGCGATCCGCGCCGCCCGGCATGGAAAGGCGGCGAGAAGCCCGGCGCCCAGCCCAAGGCCCGCAGCCTGCTGCTCACTCACGACGAGAGCCGCTACGACGACGAGGACTGGTGGCGCCGCAAGCGCCCCGTCATCGGCATGGGCGCGGCCAGCTGGGGCTGGATAGAACGCGCGCTCGCCTCGATCCGCTCGCTGGAGCGGCCCGGCGTGCTGGAGGCGGTCGAGGTGCCGGTCCTGCTGCTCGGCACCAGTATCGACGGCCTCGTCTCCTGGCGCGCGATCCGCCGCGCGGCCGCGCGCTTGCCGCATGGCGAACTCGTCGCCTTCGGGTCCGAGTGCCGCCACGAAATCCTGCGCGAAGTCGATCCGGTGCGCACCCGTGCGCTCGATGCCATCAGGGACTTTCTCGATCGCCGTGCCCCCGCTAGGGGCTGACCGCGATGGAAGCAGCGTTCGATATCGTCGTCGTCGGGGCCGGCATGGCCGGGGCATCTCTGGCCGCGGCCATCGGCACGCGCGCAAGGGTGCTCATGCTGGAGGCCGAGGAGCGCCCCGGCTACCACGCCACCGGCCGCTCCGCCGCGTTCTGGACCGAGAGTTACGGTGGCCCCGGCGTCCAGCCGCTGACCACCGCCTCCGGGCCGGCCCTGCGCGAACTCGGCGTCCTGACCCCGCGCGGCGCGCTGACGCTCGGCCGGGCCGGGCAGGAGCGTGACGTCGAACTCTTCGCCGAACGCTACCGCACGGCAGGGGTGGAAATGCACCTGCCGAGCCGTGCGGAGATCGTCGCCCGCGTGCCCGGCCTGTGCCCCGAATGGACTTGCGGTGCACTGGAGCCGAGCACGTGCGACATCGACGTGGCCTCTCTTCATCAGCACTACCTTGCTGCGGCACGCCGCGCAGGTGTCGAGTTATGGTGCCGCGCCGGACTGACGGCGGCGCAGCGCAACGCCGATGGCTGGGCGCTGACGCTCGCGGACGGGCGGCAGGTGCAGGCGGGCGTGCTGGTGAACGCGGCCGGAGCCTGGGCGGACGGCGTGGCAAGGCTGGCGGGCATCTCCCCGCTCGGCATCGCGCCCTATCGCCGCACGATCGCGCAAGTCGCCGTCGCCGCCGATGTGCCTGACGACCTGCCGCTGGTCCTCGACGTGGCGGAGACGTTCTACTTCAAGCCCGAGAGCGGCCGCCTCTGGCTCAGCCCGCATGATGAGACGCCGAGTGCGCCGTGCGACGCCGCGCCCGAGGAGATCGACGTGGCTCTCGCGGTCGACCGCTTCGAGCATGTCGTCGACTGGGCAGTCGAGCGGGTGGAGCATCGCTGGGCGGGCCTGCGCTCGTTCGCGCCGGATCGCCTGCCGGTCTACGGCTTCGCGCCCGGTGACGGTGCGTTCTTCTGGTTCGCCGGGCAGGGCGGGTTTGGCATCCAGACTGCGCCCGCCGCCGCCGATCTGGGCGCGCGGCTGCTGATGGGCGAGGCGCCGGGCGAGGTCGATCCGGCTCCGTTCGCGCCGGGTCGCTTCGGCTGAGTTCGACCTTCGCGGCGCTTGCGTCCATGCGCGCAAATTGCTCATCTGCGGCTGGGAAATGACACCCGCATGGAGAGTCGCAAATGGCCCATCGTTTCGAAATCCGGAAGAACAAGGCCGGAGAGTTCGTCGCCTACTTCTGCTACAATTCCGAGACCATGTTCTGGACCGAAGGCTATTCCAGCAAGGCCAGTGCGAAAAGCGCGATCGAATCGCTCAAGAAGAACGGTCCTGGTGCCGACGTGGTCGATACGACCACCGAATAACCGTCACTCCGCGTTCGGGGCGTCCGGGGAGCCTTGCGGCACCTTGCGCCCCGGCGCGACGAAGTGCCATGCGAGCAGCACCGGTTCCAGTACCGCCATGCCGACGAACACGCTCAGCAGGCGCTGCGCAGCGGGGCCGGCAGCGGCATGCTCGTAGCTGTCGGGCACCAGCACGACCAGCACCGCCAGCGTGAACTGCAGGCCAAGGTAAGTGACCTTGGGCAGACCGTTCTCGATATGACGGCCGATGATGATGCCGAGGCAGGTGCCGGCGATGAGCACCGGTGCGCTTCCTTGCGCCAGAAGCAGCACGACCAGCGCCAGCCCGCCACCTGCGATACACCCGAGCGCGCGCTGGAACAGCCGCCGGGATACGGGGACGAAGCCGCTGGCGCCGATCCCGGCGACCGGCACGATCATCACTGCCATGATCGTCACTGCTGCCTGCGGTAGCTCGGGCAGGTCGAACAGCGCGTGGAGCAGGGGCAGCATCGCGATCGCAAGCCCCGCCTGCGAGGCATGGCGCGCCGCGTGAGGGTGCCAGCGCATCCGTTCCGGCGGGGCCTTGCGATCCATCCACCAGGGCTTGCCCGTCAATGCGCCCGCAGCGAGGCTTACCAGCGTGCAGGCGACGGTGCCCGCGACGACTTCCAGCAGGCGCGTCTGGGCGAAGTGGATAGTGTCGAGGTCCGGCCGCTCGATCTTGTCGAACAGGATCATCTCGAAGGTCAGGCCGAACAGCAGCCAGGCGTAAGCGCGCCGCGCCGTCAACATCCCGTAGAGACCGATCGCGCCGACCAGTTCGGCTGCGATCATCGCCAAAGGCAGCGAGCGCGCGGCATAAGGCACCACCAGCAGTGCCAGTCCCGAGCCTATCGCCGTGCCGACGATCCGCATCACCCCGCGCACGAGCGTCTCCGCCACGTCGCTCTTGAGCAGGACGAAGGCGCTGAAAGCCGCCCATGACACCATCTCCGCGCCGATGGCACGGGCGATGACGATCGCCAGCAATACGGAGGCGACGCAGGCCCACTCGTCCGCCATACGCGGGCCGGGGGTGACGAGCGCGCGGATTTCGGTCTTCAGGATCGGGGGAAGAGAGAGCATCGCGGTGACCTTAGAAAACCCACCCCGCTGCGACTAGGCGATAAATCGCCAAATCTCGCGACCCTCCCGCAAGCGGGAGGGCAAGTTCATGTCTCCCCTCCCGCAAGCGGAATGGGCCGGGGATGGGCCTTCGCTTTGCGTTAAGCCGCCGCCTTCGCCGCGTCGCTCGCCAGCTTGTCCACGCGCTCGTTCTCGGCATGGCCGCTGTGGCCGCGCACCCATTGCCATTCGACCTTGTGGCGACCGGCGGCCTCGATCAGATCGTGCCACAAGTCGGCATTGCGGACCGGCTGCTTGCTGGCGTTGACCCAGCCCTTCTTCTTCCAGCCGTGGACCCACTTGGTGATGCCGTCGATGACGTACTTGCTGTCGGTGAAGAGGGTGACGTCGCAAGGCTCGATCAGGGCGCTCAGGCCCTTGATCGCGGCCGTCATCTCCATGCGGTTGTTGGTGGTGTCCGGCTCGCCGCCCGACATCTCCTTCTCGTGCGGACCCATGCGCAGCAGCACGCCCCAGCCGCCAGGGCCGGGATTGCCCTTACAGGCGCCGTCGGTGAAGATCTCGACCTGCTTCATGCGAATACTCCCGCATTTTCCGGGTTCGCGTAGAAATCCAGACGCCGGGCGAAGGCCATCGGGTCCTTGGGCGTCACGAGCGCATCGGCAGGCGTATTGAGCCAGTCGTAGGCCCGCGTCGCGAGGAAGCGCATCGCTGCTCCCCGCGCGAGCAAGGGCAGCGCCGCGCACTCAGCCTCGCTGAGCGGGCGCACCGCGACATAGCCCTCGAGGAGAGCCCGGGAGAGCGCCGGGTCGAACCGGGCGCCGTCGGAACTGAAGCACCATGCCGCATGTGTCACGGCAACGTCGTAAGCGAACAGGTCGGTGCAGGCGAAGTAGAAGTCGATGAGTCCTGTAACCTTGTCGCCGAGCATCAGGACGTTGTCGGGAAACAGGTCGGCATGGATCACGCCGCGCGGCAGATCGGCGGGCCACTCGGCGGCCAGCAGCGCCAGTTCGCGCTCGACGATTCGGCCAAGTTCAGGGTGGATCGATTCGAGCGCGTCGCGCCCGCAATCCTTGAGCAGTTGCTGCCAGGCCGGGAGCGCCAGCGAGTTCTCGCGCGATGCGGGGAAGTCCGCCGCCGCCAAATGGATCTGCGCGAGCGCTCCGCCGACTGCACGGGCCTGCTCCGGCGTCGGCTCGGAGACCGAGACGCCGGGCAGGAACTCGATCAGCGCGAGCGCCTTGTCGCCCTCGGGCGTGCGGTGCAGGCGGTGGCTGGCGCCCTCGCAGTCGTGCATGGTGCGGGCGACGGGCGCGCCGTGCGCGGCGAGGTGATCGAGCAGATCGAGGAAGAACGGCAGGTCCGCGATCTCGGTGCGGCTCTCGAACATCGTCAGGATGAAGCGGCGCGCGGTTCCGGCCTGCTCGGTCTCGATCAGCCAGTTGCTGTTGGAGACGCCCTCAGCGATGCCCTTGGCGGACGTCAGCGTGCCGACGTCGAACGCGGCGATGATCCCGGCCATCTCTTCGGCGCCGAGCCTTGTGTAGACTGCCATGGTTCAGCGGGCCAGCTGGCGGGGGAGCTTGAAGGTCATGTGCTCGCGTTCGGTGACGATTTCCTCGGCCGCGACGGTGCGCAACTCCTTGATGCGGGCGATCACTTCGTTGACCAGTTCCTCGGGAGCGGAAGCCCCTGCGGTGAGGCCGACGGTGGCGATGCCTTCCAGCCATGCCGGGTCGATCTCGGTCGCGCGCTGGATCATGTGCGCAGGCGTACCGCAACGCTCGGCGACTTCGACGAGGCGCAGCGAGTTGCTGCTCTTGGGCGAGCCGATCACGATCACCAGTTCGCACTGCGGCGCGATCTGCTTGACCGCCGCCTGCCGGTTGGAGGTGGCGTAGCAGATGTCCTCGGCCTTGGGCGCGACGACTTGCGGGAAGCGCGCCTCGATCGCCTTGATGATGGCGTGGGTGTCGTCGACCGAAAGCGTCGTCTGCGAGAGGTAGGAAAGCTCGGTGCCGGGCGCGAATTCCAGCGCGGCGACGTCCTCGACCGTTTCCACCAGCGTCATGTTGCCTTCGGGGACCTGCCCGAAAGTGCCGATGACCTCCGGGTGCCCGGCGTGGCCGATGAACAGGATGTGGCGCCCGGCCTCGATCTGGCGCTCGGCCTGGCGGTGGACCTTGCTGACCAGCGGGCAGGTGGCGTCGAGCCATTCCAGCCCGCGCGCACTGGCGGCTGCGGGGACCGCCTTGGGCACGCCGTGGGCGCTGAAGATCACCGGCACGCCGTCCGGGACTTCGTCCAGTTCCTCGACGAAGACGGCGCCCTTGGCCTTCAGGCTGTCCACCACGAACTTGTTATGGACGATCTCGTGGCGCACGTAGACGGGCGCGCCGTAAAGCTCGATCGCACGCTCGACGATCTCGATGGCGCGGTCTACCCCGGCGCAGAAGCCGCGCGGGGCGGCGATCAGGAGGCGGATCGGGCTGTCGGCGGCACTCGCCGTCGTGGACTGAAAGGGCGCGTTCATGTTCGTCCCCCTAGCGCTTTGCCGCGCGCCTCGCTAGGGCAAGCGCACGCCATTCGAGGAAGTTCACGATGAATGCACGCCGCCTGACCGCTACTGTCCTGTGCTCCGCCGCCGCGATGACCGCGCTGAGCGGGTGCAAGACCAAGGGCGAGATCGTGGTCGATCAGGGCGTCGGCATCACCGCCGTGCGCTCGAAGTGCCCGGCGGTCGGCATTCCCGACTACACCGGCGACATCACCACCTTCCGTGGACCGGCAAAGACTGCCGACGCGATCGACGTCACTGCCTCGATGACCCAGGTGCGTGCGCAGTGCGACGAAGCCGTGGGCGAGAAGGTGACTTCGACGGTGACGTTCCAGGTGCTCGGCCGCCGCAGCGACACGGCCGGGGCGCGTCAGGTGACGCTGCCGTTCTTCGTGAGCGTGCTGCAGGGCGGCACTTCCGTGATCTCCAAGCGCGTGGGCAACGTGACGCTCAGCTTCGCGGACGGGCAGGCCCGTGCGCAGGCGAACGTGAGTACCAACGCCTTCATCGATCGCGCCGCCGCGACGCTGCCAGACGAGATTCGCGACCGCATCACCCGCAAGCGCAAGGCCGGCGACACCGACGCTGCCGTCGATCCGCTGTCCGAGCCCGAGGTCAAGGCTGCGGTCGCCCGCGCTTCGTTCGAGGTGCTGGTCGGCTTCCAGCTCGACGAAGGCCAGCTGGCTTACAACGCCACGCGTTGAGGGTGTGGCTGGGGCGTGTGAGCCTCGCCTTCTTCCGCGTGATGCTTCCGATTGAAAGTTTGCCGTCATCCCCGCGAAGGCGGGGACCCAACTGACGCCCGTTCGACAGGCACCATCAGGAGATGGGTTCCCGCTTTCGCGGGAATGACGACGATATAATCGAAGCTGGGGTCAGAACCCCGACCGCGCCGTTTCTATCGCTGTTCGAGCGGCCGCAGCCATGCGCTTGCGGTCGGCGCGATCCTCGGGCGAGAGCGGCGGCAGGAAGTGAAGCGTCAGGTCCACCGGCCGCCAGCGCGCCAGAATGGCGAGAGCATTATCGAGCCCCGGTTCCTCGCCCACCCAGGCTACCGTGCGGGTTTCCGCACCGTAGTCGAGCCACACCGGCTGCACCGGAATATCCGAATCGCCCTCGATCGCGGAAAGCAGCGAGGACTTGAATGCCAGCGTGCCGGTTCCGTCCGAAGTCGTGCCTTCGGGGAAGATCGTCAGCGCGCCGGTATCGCTCAGCGCGGCGCGAACCTGCTCGATTTGAGCGGAGACGCTGCGGCGTTCGTGCCGGGCGACGAAGACGGTGTCGTTCATTTCGCACAGCCAGCGCAGCGGGCCGATCTGCGCGAGGCCGTCATGCGCGACGAAGGCGCTGCCGGTGCGCCCGGCGAGGGCGAGGATATCCAGCCAGCTGACGTGATTGGCGAGGAAGAAGGTGCGCCGGGCCGGACGGGCGCCGCGAACCTGCACGCGAAGGCCCGCGATGGCGCCGACACCGCGCAGGAACCGGCGCGGGACCGGGTTGCGCGCGGTGAACGGTGCGAAAATGTAATAAAGCGCCACGCTCGCCACCAGCAATGCCAGCATGGCGGCAAGGCGCAGCGCGATCAGCGGCCAGCCCCAGGCCGCGATACGGCGGTCGGCGAGGGGCATGGTCGTGGTCATGGTATCGCTTAGCGGCGCGGAGTGGTCTCGCCGTCCTCGCGGTCGAGGCGGACGCCATAGAGTTCCATGCGATGGTCGACGAGGCGGTAGCCCAGGCGCTCGGCGATCTGGCGCTGCAGGGCTTCCAGTTCGGGATCGACGAATTCGATGACCTGGCCGCTCTCGACGTCGATCATGTGATCGTGGTGCGCCTCGGGCGCGGCTTCATAGCGGGCGCGGCCGTCGCCGAAGTCGTGGCGATCGAGAATGCCTGCCTCTTCGAACAGGCGCACGGTGCGGTAGACCGTGGCGATCGAGATGCCGGGGTCGATCGCGGTCGCACGTTCGTGCAGCTTTTCGACGTCGGGGTGGTCGGTGCTTTCCGATAGGACCTTGGCGATCACGCGACGCTGTTCGGTGATGCGCAGGCCACGCTCGGCGCAGAGGGCTTCGATGTCGATGGGTTGGTTCACGGTGGACCTGTAAGTAAAGAAGAAGGCGCACCGCCTAGATAAGGCGATGCGCCTGCAATCACAACCGAGTTGGACGGTCGGTTAACGGACCCTGGCAATCGATCGCACCCTTTGTCCCCGGAAAATCGAATTTCCGTAACGTGAGTGCGGGTGCGTCGGAGGTCAGGCCTCGGGCGACCGCCCAAGAAGGATCAGGCTGCGGCGGTCTTGGGCTTGCGACCGCGGCGCGCGTTCGACTTGCGGCCCAGGCCGATCTTCTTCGCCAGTTCGCGGCGCTTCTCGGCATAGTTGGGGGCGACCATCGGGTAATCGGCGGGCAGGTTCCAGCGCGCGCGGTAGTCTTCCGGGGTCATGTTGTAGTGCGTCATGAGGTGGCGCTTGAGCATCTTGAGCTTCTTGCCGTCCTCAAGGCACACGATGTAGTCGGGCTTGACCGAGGCGCGGATAGAAACGGCAGGCTCGGGCTTCTCTTCCTCGACCACAGGGGCGCCGCCGAGGCCGGCGAGGGCACCGTAGACGTTGGTGATGAGAGTGGGAAGATCTTCGACCGAGACGCTGTTGTTGCTGACGTGCGCGGCGACGATGTCCGACGCGAGCGTGATCAGCGTCTCGTTCAGGTCGGTCTGGATGGTTTCCATTTCTACTACGTCCTTTGGTGCGACCAAGTTATTCAGGCAGCAAACCTTTGCAGGTCTGCCTGTGCGACGCAATGAACGATTTTCACGACGAGTGCAAGTTCGATTCAAAGTTGCACGTGACTTGCATTAATCGATTCATGAATGAAAAGGGCCACTTCGACCCTATTTCAACCGATGTCGCAGGCAAATGTAACAGCGTCGAGCCGCTGACCGCTTGGAGTGCGATAGTATTCGCGTCTTTCGCCAATCGGGTAAAAGCCGAAATTTCTGTAAAGTGTTTCGGCAGGATTACCTCTTCTCATTTCGAGAAGCAGCCGATGCGCGCCGCGACTGATAGCACCGATGCGAAGGTTTTGGAGAAGTGCGCGCCCAAGTCCTTGTCCGCGACTTTCGGGGGTTACCGCAAGGAGCAGAAGTTCTTCTTCTTCAAATCCGGTGCGCGACAAGAAAAAACCCGCGGCCGATTCGGTCTCGTCCGGTGTGTGACCTTGCGCACACAAGACTTCGTAATGGCAGTTCCCGAACTTCAGCGCGTCCTCGACTTGGCGCCGATTCCACGCTTCGCCGTAGACCGGGTCGAACGATGCGGTCATGACCGCCATGATCCGGTCGATATCGTCGATCATGCCGCCCCCGCAGGCAACTTGGCATCGGGGCCGCGTCCGTAGAGCGGATGAGTCTCCGTCAGCAGCGCCGTCTCGGGCAGGAGCAGAAAAGCGCGCGCGTCGGGAAGCAGGGGCAATGCCCGCCCGGAGCCTCGCGCCGCGATCAGTGCCTGCGCCTGGCTGCCGACGACGAGTTCTTCGGTCACCGAAGCGGCGGCGGCATCGGGGCGCAGCGAGGCGAGGGCGTGTGTGCCGGTGCCGTCGGCGGCGAAGCCCTCGACGAACCATTCGCCGTGCCCGCCCGAGGTGGCGACGGCAAGCGGCCGGTTCCCTTCGCTGCCGCGGGCCATGGCTGCGATGAGGGCCAGTGTGGGATAGCCGACCGTGTGCGCTCCCCAAGCCAGCGCCAGCGCGCGAGCGGCGGCGAGGCCGACGCGTACGCCGGTGAAGCTGCCGGGGCCGAGCGCGACGGCGATGCGGTTCGCGCGGCCCTTGCCGGGCAAGGCGGCGATCATCGGCACCAACGCTTCGGCATGGCCGCGCCCAAGCAGGCGATATTCACCCGCGACGAGGGTATCGCCCGAGAAGAGGGCGCCC
>NZ_BAAILP010000209.1:30550-36018 GCF_054589055.1 Novosphingobium sp. 11B
GGCGGCCGTCACGCGAATATCCCGCGCCGCGTCGTCATCGCGCCGTTCAGGCCGCGCGGACTTCGCTGACTTCGGGGACGTAATGCTTGAGCAGGCTTTCGATGCCATGCTTGAGCGTCGCCGATGAGGACGGACAGCCCGAGCAGGCGCCCTGCATCGAGAGGTAGACGACGCCTTCGCGGAAACCGCGGTAAATGATGTCGCCGCCATCGTTGGCGACGGCCGGGCGCACGCGGCTTTCGATCAGGTCCTTGATCTGGGCGACGATGTCGGCGTCGGCCGGGTCGTCGCCATAATCCTCGTCCTCGGCCGGCACCGAGAAACCGCTGGCGTCGCCGCCGGTGAACAGAGGGGCTTCCGAAACGAAATGGTCGAGCAGGATCGCGACCACCTGCGGGCGCAGCGAGGGCCACTCGACGCCGGGCGCCGCCGTAACCGCGATGAAGCTGCCGCCGAAGAACACGCTGACCACGTCACCGAGGTCGAACAGCGCCTGTGCCAGCGGCGAGGTTTCCGCATCCTCGGGCGAAAGGAATTCGCGCGTGCCCGAAGTCATGACCTGCCGGCCGGGCAGGAACTTGAGCGTCGAGGGATTGGGCGTTGCTTCGGTTTCTATGAACATGGTGATTGCGATTTAGGTGAAGTGTCGGGAGGGTCAAGGGTACAAGGGCCATGAAAGCGGCGAAACGAGCGCCGAAATGACGGCGCTATTCACTGGCCCTTAAGGAGAGGCCTCCCTATACCTTGCGTAATGACGACCTCCCCGCGCGCCGCTCGCTCGCTCGCCTGCCTGCTTCTCCTTGCCCAGGCTCCGATTCCGCTCCTGTTGGTGCCGGAGGCGCAGGCGCAAACCGCGCAGCCTCAGTCGGTGCCCGATACTGCGCCGATCGTGGCCCCCTCGGTCGGCCAGGCCGATCCGTGGCTCTATCGCGGCAGCGACATTCCGCATGATCCGGAATGGCACTTCGGCGAACTGCCCAATGGCATCAAGTATGCGGTGCGCAAGAACGGGGTGCCGCCGGGCCAGGTCTCGATCCGCATCCGCGTCGATGCCGGTTCGCTCTACGAGACCGATGGCGAGCGCGGCTATGCGCATTTGCTGGAGCACATGCTGTTCCGCCAGTCGAAGTACATCCCCGAGGGCACCGCGATCGCCGCGTTCCAGCGCCTCGGGGCGACTTTCGGCAGCGATACCAATGCGGTGACTTCCACTACGCAGACCGTGTTCAAGCTCGACCTGCCCAATGCCACGCCGACTTCGCTGGACGAGACGTTCAAGCTGATGAGCGGCATGGTCACCGCGCCGACGCTCTCGGCCTCGAACCTCAAGCAGGACCTGCCGATCGTGCTGTCCGAAATGCGCGAGCGGGGCGGTGCCTCCAAGCGTGTGTCCGACGCGATGCAGAAGGTGCTCTATGCCGGGCAGCCGCTGGCCAACCGGGAGCCGATCGGCACGCTCGAATCGCTGACTTCGGCGACGCCGCAAAGTGTGCGGGCGTTCTATTCGCGCTGGTATCGCCCGGACAACGTGGCGGTGATCGTCGCCGGTGACGTCGATCCTGCGATGCTGGAAAGCTACGTCAAGAAGTGGTTCACCGACTGGAAGGTGCCCGGTCCCAAGGCTGTGGCCCCCAGCTTCGGCGATCCCGAGGCACCTGCGGGCGCCGATCCGAAGAACCCGGTCGGCGAGACCCGCGTGCTGGTCGAACCCGACCTGCCGCCCTCGCTGATGTACGCGGTGCTGCGCCCGTGGCGGCAGGTGATCGACAACATTCCCTACAACCAGGGCCTGATGACCGATGCGCTGGCTCAGGCGATCATCAATCGCCGCCTTGAATCCAAGGCGCGGGCAGGGGGCAGCTTCCTGTCTGCCTCGGTCAATCAGGACGATGTCGCGCGCTCGGCGGACGCAACCTTCGTGTCGGTGACGCCGCTGGGTGATGACTGGCAGGCCAGCCTTCGCGACGTGCGCGCGGTGATCGCCGATGCACTCACCCGCGCGCCGACGCAGGCGGAGATCGACCGCGAGGCGGCCGAGATGGAAGTCGCTTTCCAGGTCCCGGTCGAGCAGCAGCGCATCCTGCCCGGCAGCAAGATCGCCGACGACCTCGTCAACGCGCTCGACATCCGCGAGACGGTGGCCGCGCCGCAGGACGTGCTGGACATCTTCCGCAAGTCGAAGCCGTTGTTCACCCCGCAGGCAGTACTGGAGCACACTCGCAAGCTGTTCACCGGCAACGTCACCCGCGCCCTGTTCACCGTGCAGAAGGACGGCGCCGCCACCGACAAGGCGCTGCAACTCGCGCTCTCCGAGCCGGTCAAGGCCGACGCCAGCGTGCGCGCGGCACTCAAGCCGATCTCGTTCGAAAAGCTGCCCGCGATCGGTGCGGCCAAGAAGGCCGTCAGCGACGTGCCGACCGGCCTCCTCGAAATCGAGGAACTGACTTTTGCCAACGGCGTGAAGGCGATGCTGTGGCCGGTGGTCGAGGAGCCGGGCCGCGTCATGGTCAAGGCGCGCTTCGGCGGCGGTTACCGCTCGATCGACCCGAAGGATGCGGCCTACATCACGCTGGGCAATTACGCGCTCGTCGGCTCGGGCCTCGCCACGCTGGGGCAGGACGATCTCGATCGCATTTCCACCGGGCGCAAGATGGGCTTCGACTTCGAGGTGCAGGACGCCTCGTTCCAGCTCTCCGCAGAGACGCGCCCGTCCGACCTTGCCGATCAGCTCTACCTGTTCGCGGCCAAGCTGGACCTGCCCAAGTGGGACGTCGCGCCCTTCACCCGCGCCAAGGCGGCGGCGGCGATCCAGTACGCCACGTTCAACACCTCGCCGCAGGGCGTGTTGAACCGCGACCTGCAGTTCTACCAGCGCGGTCAGGACAAGCGCTTCGCCACCCCCACGCCCGACCAGATCGAGGCGACGACGGCGGACGGCTTCAAGCGCGTCTGGAGCAAGGCGCTCAAGGAAGGCCCCGTCGAAGTCCAGATCTTCGGCGACTTCGACAAGGCCGCCGCCATCGCCGCACTGGAGAAGACCTTCGGCGCGCTCAAGTCGCGCCAGCCCGCGCCGGTCAGCGCGGTGCAGGCGAAGATCGACGTGCCGCAGCCGTCGGACAAGCCGATCGAGCTGATCCACCACGGCGACCCGGATCAGGCGGCGGCAGTGGTTTCGTGGCCGACCGGCGGCGGTGTCATGGGCATCCGCGAATCGCGCCAGCTGGAAATCCTCACGCAGCTGTTCACCAACCGCCTGATGAACGCGGTGCGTGAGAAGCTGGGCGTGTCCTATGCGCCTTACGTCTACTCGCAGTGGCCGGTGGACCTTGCCGCAGGCGGCTCAATCACGGCGGTGGCGCAGGTCGATCCCAAGTCGGTGCCGGTGTTCTTCCAGACCGCCGACGAGATCGCGCAGGACCTCATCGCCAACCCTCCCACGGCGGACGAACTGGCGCTCGTCACTGAGCCGCTGCGCCAGCAGGTGACCCGTGCGGCGTCGAGTACCTCGTTCTTCATGAGCCAGCTCGAAGGCGCGACGACCGATCCCACCCGCATCGGCACCGTCCGCTCGGTGCTGAGCGACTATACGGTGACCACCCCGCAGGCGATGCAGGCGCTGGCGGCGCGCTACCTTGGCCGCGACCATTCGTGGCGGCTTGAGGTCATGCCCGAGGGCAAGGAAGGCGGCGTGGCGGGGAAGTAAGTAGAAGCCCACCCCCAGCCCCTCCAGCTTGCGGGAGGGGAGCAGAACGTATCGCCCTCCCGCTTGCGGGAGGGCCGCGAGACTTGGCGATTTATCGCCTAGTCACAGCGGGGTGGGCCTTTCTCATACCCATCACGCAACCGATCACCATGATCGCCAAACCCGGCTTTGCAAAAATTGCCGACAAGCGCTAAAGGCCGCGCCTTGCTTGCGCTGCCCGGGAGGACCTGCAGCGCTTGGAAAAGCCCACACAATCAGGTGACGGGCCAGAGGAGTACGATACAGTGGCTACCAACTGGACACCGGAGAGCTGGAAGACGCAAGAGGCGCGCCACCTCCCGGTTTATGGCGATCAGGCGAAACTCAGCGAGGTCGAGGCCACGCTTGCGAAGTTTCCGCCGCTCGTCTTTGCCGGTGAAGCCCGTGCTCTGAAGGCTGACCTTGCCGAAGTCGCCGCCGGTCGCGGTTTCCTGCTCCAGGGCGGTGACTGCGCCGAGAGCTTTGCCGAATTCAGCGCCGACAACATCCGCGACAGCTTCCGCGTGCTGCTGCAGATGGCGGTGGTGCTGACCTTCGCCAGCAAGCAGCCGGTGGTGAAGCTGGGCCGCATGGCCGGCCAGTTCGCCAAGCCGCGCTCGGCCCCGACCGAGATGGTCGGCGGCGTCGAGATGCCCAGCTACTTCGGCGACATCATCAACGGCATCGAAGGCAACGCCGAGGCGCGCCGCAACGATCCCGAGCGCATGCTGCGCGCCTATGGTCAGTCGTCCTCGACGCTGAACCTGCTGCGCGCCTTCGCGCACGGCGGCTATGCCAACTTGCGCCAGGTCCACCAGTGGACGCTCGACCACATCGGCCGCAGCCCCTGGGGCGAGAAGTTCTCGCAGATGGCCGATCGCATCGGCGAAGCGCTCGACTTCATGGCGGCTTGCGGTGTCGAACCCAGCTCGGTTCCGCAGCTTCAGGGCACCGACTTCTACACCAGCCACGAAGCGCTGCTGCTACCTTACGAGCAGGCGCTGACCCGCCGCGATTCGCTGACGGGCGACTGGTACGACTGCTCGGCGCACATGCTGTGGATCGGCGACCGCACCCGCTTCGAGGGCTCGGCCCACGTCGAATACCTGCGCGGCGTCGGTAACCCGATCGGCATGAAGTGCGGTCCGTCGCTTGAGCCGGACGCGCTGCTGCGGATGCTCGACACGCTGAACCCGGGCCGCGAGCCGGGACGCATGACGCTCATCAGCCGCTACGGCCACGACAAGGTCGAAGCCGGCCTGCCCAAGCTGGTGCGCGCCGTGAAGCGCGAAGGTCATCCGGTGGTGTGGTCGTGCGACCCGATGCACGGCAACGTCATCAAGTCGGACAGCGGCTTCAAGACCCGTCCGTTCGACCGCATCCTCGCCGAAGTGCGCGGCTTCTTCGCGGTCCACCGCGCGGAAGGCACGCATGCAGGCGGAATCCATATCGAGATGACCGGGCAGGACGTGACCGAGTGCACCGGCGGCGCCATCGCCATCACCGACGAGGCGCTGAAGGACCGCTACCACACGCACTGCGAT
Source organism: Novosphingobium sp. 11B (assembly GCF_054589055.1). NCBI lineage: Bacteria > Pseudomonadati > Pseudomonadota > Alphaproteobacteria > Sphingomonadales > Sphingomonadaceae > Novosphingobium > Novosphingobium sp. 11B. The sequence goes on from NZ_BAAILP010000209.1 coordinate 35,816, forward strand.
CCGCGTCTGAACGGTGCGCAGTCGATCGAACTGGCGTTCGAGATGGCGGACCTGCTGAACCTTGAGGCTACTCAGGGGCAGAAGCAGGCGGCTTGAAGTTGAAGGGGAAGGCAGGGGTTTACCACCCCTGCACCCCGTGAAATGGCTTCGGTGTGCGGGCAGTTATGGCCCACACCGAAGCCCAAACTTCGTCATTGCGAGCG
>NZ_BAAILP010000210.1:0-887 GCF_054589055.1 Novosphingobium sp. 11B
CTCAGCGGGGTGGAGACGATCGCCTCGCCGTAGACCTGCTTCGCCGCGAATTCGTAGCCGCCGCGCGCGATCACTTCCAGCTTGTCGCCGGGGTCCGCCGTGGTGATCGAGACGACGCCCGCCGTCGCGTTCTTGCCGAAGAACAGCGCCTGCGGGCCTTTCAGGATTTCCAGTCGGCCAAGGTCGAAGAAGCCTTCGTTGATCGTGCGGCCCTGCCCGTAATAGGCCCCGTCGACGATCACCGCGACCGACTGCTCCAGCCCGATCGAGGTGGTGTTGGAGCCGATCCCGCGCAGCACCAGCGTCGCACCCGAACCCGAAGGCGTGCGCCCGATCGAGAACGAAGGCGTCATCGCGGCGACGCGCTCTAGGTTCGACAGGTCGTATTGCTGCATCTTCTCGGCACTGATCGCGACGACGGCGACCGGCACGTCCTGCGTGGTTTCCTGCCGCTTGCGGGCAGTGACGATGATGTCGCCGATGCCGCCTTCCTGCGTGCCTCCCTGAGAGGTGGTCTGCTCCGTGTCCTGCGCGAAGGCGGCCGGAGCGCAGCCAAGCGCAAGGCCCGCCGAAGCGGTCAGCAGCAGCGCACGGCGCAATTCGCGAAGGCGAGCGGGCACGGCCCGATCCTGTCGAGGCATGAAGGTCTTCTCCCGATTTTTCTTCTAGGCCGCCACCCAGTTCGCGGCCAGTGATTAAAACATATGCGTTAATCGATATAACGCACCTGTTTTAATTGTCAGGCGTATATTGGCGGTGCAGTGAGTATCGCGGATGGACGGGCGCGAAGGAGGATTGCCGGAAATGCTGCGCGAACTGGAATTCGCACCCGGCTCGTGTACGGATCGCAAGGTGACCGACCCGCCGCTTCATTTCGCCGACGATGC
>NZ_BAAILP010000211.1:0-16087 GCF_054589055.1 Novosphingobium sp. 11B
GGCCCGCCGGATCGCTCCGGCGGGCCTTTTGTTTTACGCAGTCAGCGTCGTGTCAGCGCAGGCGCACCGGCACGAAAGTCGCCTGCTGGCCGCGCGGCTGGACGCGCAGGAGGAGGGCCGAGCGGCCTTCCGCCTTGGCGGCGTTGATCGCGGCCGTGAGGTCCGCCGCGGTGGTCACCGGACGGCCGTTGGCCTGCAGGATGATGAAGCCGCGCTGGAAGCCCTTCTGGCCCGCGTCCGAGTTCGGATCGACCGCCACGATGACCACGCCCTTGGTGCCGTCGGCCGCGCCGAGCTGGCGGGCGATGGTGGCCGTCAGCGGGGTCACGGTCAGGCCCAGCGAGTTCTCGATCACGCCCTTTTCCTGCTTCTGGGGCGGATTGTTGAACGCATCGCCGTCTTCGTCGCCATCGGGCGTGAAGGACTGCGAAAGCTCGTCCTCGCTCGGGCGCTTGGCGACCGTGGCGGTCAGGGTCTGGCGCTTGCCGCCGCGGATCACCTCGACCGGGATGCGTGCGCCCGGCTTGGTGTTGGCGACGATATAGGACAGCGTCTGGTCCTTGGTGACTTCCTTGCCGTCGACCGTGACGACGACGTCGCCCGCCTGCATGCCGGACTTGGCCGCCGGGCCGTCAGGCTCGACCATCTGGATGAACTCGCCCTTGTTGTGGGCGATGCCCAGCGAATCGGCGATGTCCTCGGTCACCGGCTGGATGCGCACGCCAAGATAGCCGCGCTCGATCGCCTCTCCCTTGATGAGCTTCTGGACGAGCGGGGCCGCGATCTCCGCGGGAATGGCGAAGCCGATGCCGACGCTGCCGCCCGTGGGCGAGAAGATCGCGTTGTTGATGCCGATCACCTGCCCGTTCATGTCGAACATCGGACCGCCCGAGTTGCCCCGGTTGATCGCCGCGTCGGTCTGCAGGTAGCGGTCATAGGCGCCGCCGCTCTGGGTGGAGCGGTAGACGGCCGAGACGATGCCCGAGGTCACCGTGCCGCCGAGGCCGAACGGGTTGCCGATCGCGATGATCCAGTCGCCCACGCGCGCCTTGCGGCTGTCACCGAACTTGACGAACGGCAGGCTCTTGCCCGCGTCGATCTTGAGCACCGCAAGGTCGGATGCGGCGTCCTTGCCGATCAGCTTGGCGGGATACTCGGCACCGTCGGGCATGGTGACGGTGATCGATTCGACCTGGCCCTTGCCCTCGGCGGTGATGACGTGATTGTTTGTCACGACATAGCCGTCCGCCGAGATGATGAAGCCCGAGCCGAGCGACTGGGCCTCACGCGTCTGGGGCGCGCCGTTACCGCCACCCTGTCCGCCGAACAGCCCCTCGAACGGAGTGCCCGCGAAGGGGTTGGCGCCGCCGCCCGCGACCTGCACCTTCTGGCGGGTCGAGATATTGACGACGGCGGGTTGCAGCTGCGCGGTGAGATCCGCGAAGCTGGCGGGGGCACCGGCACGCGGCACCACCTTCGAAATTTCGCTGGCCTCGTTCTGGGCCACCTGGGCACCTGCGGGGTAGCCGGTGACGAGCGATGCGGTAGCGCCTCCGATGAGGAGCGCTGTGGTCAGTCCATAGGCATATCGCACTGGCTTCACGTCCTTTGATTCCTCCGTTTCGGCGGCTTGCGCCAAGATCCGACTGGTAACCCCGAAGCGGTTTCACGCCCCGCGAGCTTAACCGGATTTGAATGATGCGGAAATCCGCCACTTTTACGAAGTTCCGGCCGCCAACTCCCGATGGGCAACGGCCGAAACCGCTCACGGCTCCCTGAAATGATTCAGATAGGCATTGTCCGGCGAGAGCAGGATGGTCTTGGCGCCGTTCGGGCTGCCGGGCGCGCCCTTGCCAAACGACACCGCGTAGCTCTGCATCGCGCGGTAGAAGTCGTAGAACTGAGCGTCCTTGCCGAAGCTGTCGGCGTAGATCTTCGCGGCCTGGGCCTCGGCCTCGGCGCGGATGATCTGCGCGTCGCGCTGGCCCTGCGCGGCGATCGTCTTCGCCTCTTCCTGGCGGCCCGCTTCCATGCGCACGAAGGCAGCGGCGAGCGCGCCCTCGGGCAGGTCGGCGCGCTTGATCCGCACGTCGACGACCTGCGCGCCGTATTCGGCGGCCTCACGGTCGAGCAGCTTGCGGATGTTCTCCATCGCCGCGCCGCGTTCGGCGGTGAGCAGCGACTGGAAGGTGCGCTTGCCCAGTTCCTGGCGCACGACCGAGGAGAGGATCGGTTCGAGCTGCTGCGTCACCCGCTCGCTGGTGCCGGCGGAGCGGACCATCTTGATCGGATCGACGATGCGGTAGCGGGCATAGGCGTCCACGTTCAGCCGCTGCTGGTCGGTGGAGAGCACCTGCTGTTGCTGCATGTCGACCGAAAGCAGGCGCTTGTCGATGCGGATCACCTGCTCGACCAGCGGGATGCGCCAGTGCACGCCCGCGCCGGTCTGCCCGTAGGCCGCATTGGCGATATAGGGGTTGTAGACCCGCACCGGGCGGCCGGTCTGGACGACGACCGCCTGCTCGTCCTCGGGAACGACGATGGTGCTCATCATCAATCCGACGACGACGGCGCCCGCCGCGATCCACGCGGCCTTGTAGTCATGCCACAGGTTCATCACTGACCTCCCGTGCTGGTCGGTACGCTGACCGAGGTGTCGGGAGCGGGTGCGGCACGGCGCTGCATCTCGGGCAGCGGCAGGACGGTGTTCACGCCCTTTTCGCCGACCACCGTGTCATTGTCGCGCAGGACGCGTTCCATCGTTTCGTAGTACATGCGGCGCTTGGTCACTTCGGGGGCGAGCCTGTATTCCTCGTAGACCTTGTCGAACGAGCTGGCATCGCCCTGGGCGCGGGCGATCACCTGCTGCGCCCAGGCGCGGGCTTCGGAGCGGTCGCGTTCGGCTTCCTGCTGGGCGACGTTGACGTTGTCGAACGCGCCCTTGGTCTTGGCGGGCGGGTCGGCCTTCTTGATCTCGACGCCCTGGATGGCGATGCCCGAGCGGTAGAAGTCGAGGATGCGCTGCATGCGCTCGCCCACGTCCTGCTCGACTTGCGCACGGCCTGCACCGGACAGCGCCTGGCCCAGCGAGACTTGCGCGATCGAGGCGCGCATCGCGGCCTCGGCCACTTCCTGTACGGTGCCGTCCGGGTCGGCGAGGCGGAAGGTGTAGTCCTTCAGGCCCTTGATGTTCCAGCGCACGAGGTAGCTGAGATCGACCAGGCTCTTGTCGCTGGTGAGCATCAGCTTCTCGTTCTCGTTGTCGGGTACGGCCACGACCTGGAACGAGCTGACGTCGACGACCTTCACCTGCTCGATCGGCCAGGGGAGGGTCAGGCTCACGCCCGAATCGACGGTGCGCGAATACTGGCCGAGCGTGGTGACCACGCCCTGTTCCTTGGGGCCGAGCATGTGGACGCTGGAGAAACCGAGCACGACCAGCACGGCGGCGCCGATGCCGAGCGGCAGCCACGACTTGCCGTCCGGACGGCGCGGCAGGTTGGGGAAGCCGCCGGGGCCGCGCGGGCCGCCGCCTCCGCCACCGGGGCGCCGCTGGTCGCCGCGCCGAAAGATATCTTCGATGCTGGCCGAGCGGCGGGGCGGGGCGCCCTCTCCGCTGGGGAGCCAGGGATTGCGGGGGCCTTTGCGCTCGGGGGGTTCGGACTGCGGCTCGTCGGGCTGGCTGCCGGATGCGTCTGCGCCGTCGGAGCCTTCGCCGTCTCCGCTACCGCCGCCGTCATTGCCGCCGCCGCCCCACGGGCTGTTGCGTCCCGTCATCTGGGAAATTCCCGTTCCGTCCCCCGGCACGCCGCCAGGCGTGTCTGCACCACCGATAGCTGTCATGAGGCTATCTATAAGAACCCCTCGGGCAAATAACAGTGCCTCTCTTGCCCTTTTTCCCCGCGTACGCCACCTGAGCGGCGAGCGCCGGGGTATCCCTCGGCCATGACGGACACGCCGGAAACGAACCGGCAATCTACTGGAGACGACAAGTGAGCAGCGCCGAAGGTCTTGGGGCAGGAACCGAAAGCGACGATCTCAAGGCGCTGCTTCGGCCCGAGGCCGCAGCGCGTATCCAGTCGCTGCGCGCGGCGGACGGCCGCGCGACGCTGGTGCTCGATGCGACCGGCCTCGATGCGGCGGCGCGGGCAGGACTGGAAGCGCATGTGCGCGATGCTCTGTCGGGCAAAGTCGCCGAAGTGCGCGTGGCGATGATGGCCGACAAGTCCGAGCCCGCTCCTCCCAAGGGACCACGCATCATCGCGGTCGGATCGGGCAAGGGCGGCGTCGGCAAATCCACGCTTTCGGCCAATCTCGCGGTGGCGCTGGCCCGGATGGGGCGGCGCGTCGGCCTCGTCGATGCGGACATCTACGGCCCCTCGCAGGCGCGTCTGCTCGGCACCGAGGGCCAGCGCGCCACGGCGCACGAAGGGAGACTGGTCCCCGTCGAGAGCCGCTGGGGCGTTCCCGCGCTGTCGATGGCGCACCTCTCCAATGCCGGGCAGGCGATCGCCTGGCGCGGGCCGAAGATCTCCGGCGCGCTGCTGCAACTGGTCGAGGGGCACTGGGAAGGCGCCGAAGTGCTCATCGTCGATCTGCCGCCCGGCACCGGCGACGTGCAGCTCACCATGCTCCAGCGCTGCAAGCCTGCGGGCGCGGTGATCGTCTCGACCCCGCAGGACCTCGCGCTGATCGACGCGACCCGTGCGGTCGAACTGTTCGAGAAAGGCGGCGTCCCCGTCGTCGGCGTGGTCGAGAACATGGCGGGCTATGCCTGCCCCCACTGCGGCGAAGTCAGCGATCCCTTCGGCTGCGGCGGCGCGGAAGCCTCCGCGAAGGAGATGGACGTGCCCTTCCTCGGCCGCATTCCCCTCGATATCGCGATCCGGCGCGAGGCCGATGCGGGCACGCCCACCGCGGCCGGGACCGGCCCGCAAGCCGAAGCCTTCACCGGGCTCGCCGCGCAAGTCGCGGCCTGGCTGGACGCCAACCCCTGATGGCGGTGAGCCGCCGCAGCGTGCTTATCGGAGCGTTGGCGGGCGGCGGGCTCGCGCTCGGCTACATGCTGCGCCCGCGCAGCTATCCGCTGCCGCTGCAGCCGCGCGAGGGGGAGTTCGCCTTCGATGCGTGGATCAGGATCGGCACGGACGGCGTCGTCACCGTGTCCGTCCCGCAAGTGGAGATGGGGCAGGGCGTCACCACGCTCGTTCCGCAGATCGTCGCGCATGAACTCGGCGCGGACTGGCGGCAGGTCGCCGCCGAGCCAGCCCCCGTCAGCGCCCTTTACGCCAACCTCGCGCTGGCGGCGAAGTGGGCTCCGCTCTGGATGCCGCTGCTGCCCTCGCTGGCGGATGAACCGGATGACCTCCTGACCCGCCGCTGGGCCGAGAGCCACGTCTTCGACTTCACTGCCGACGGCACCGAGATCGCCGCCTACGAGGCCGGAGCCCGCGCCGCCGCCGCCTCTGCCCGCGCGATGCTGGCGCAGGCCGCCGCCGCCCGCTGGAGCGTCGCCTGGGAGGAGTGCGAGGTCGCGAACGGCTTCGTCACGCACGAAAACAAGAAGCTGCCTTTCGGCCCGCTGGCCTCCGAGGCCGCCCGCTTTTCCCCGCCCTCGACCCCGCCGCTGCGCCCCGAAGCCATGGCCGAGCGTCCCGGCGAATTCCCGCCCGGCGGGCGCCTCAGCTATCCGCGTCTCGACCTGCCCTCCAAGGTCGATGGCTCGTGGACTTTCGCAGGCGACGTGCGCCTGCCCAACATGGTCTTCGCCGCGATCCGTCACGGGCCGATCGGCAGGAAGACCTTCCTCTCCGACCTCGACGAGAGCGCGGCGAAGGACATGCTCGGCTTCCTGCGCACCGTCGGCAGCCCGGAAGGAGACGCCGCATGGGTCGCCGCCGTCGCCACCGACGGCTGGGCCGCCGAGCAGGCGCTGACCCGCATGGAACCGGGTTTCCGCGTCGCTGCCGGGGCCGAATCCGACGCCGTCGACACCGCGATGGACGAGGCGCTTCACAATGCCGACGCGCACCGCATCCATTCGGCGGGCGACATGGCGCTGGTGAAGGACCGCCTGCCGATCCAGCTCGGCTACGAAGTCTCTCCCGCAATCCACGTCACCATCGAAACCGCCGCCGCGACTGCGTGGCTCCACGACGGCAAGCTGGAACTCTGGGTCGGCACGCAGGCCCCGCAAGCCACGCGCGAGGCTGTCGCGGCGGCACTCGGCATGGCGGTGCGCGACGTCGTGCTCTACCCCGTCGCGATCGGCGGCAGCTTCGACCGCCGCCTCGAATTCGGCCATGCCGTGGAGGCCGCGCTGATCGCCAGGGAGGTGGGCAAGCCGGTCCAGCTCACCTGGTCCCGGCGCGAGGAATTCCGCGCCGGCCTGCCCCGTGCGCCTGTCTCGGCGGTGATGGCCGCGCGTCCCGATACCGATGGCCAGATCGCCGGCTGGCGCGCGCGCATCACCGTACCCGCGACCGCGCGCGAGTTCGGCCGCCGCCTGCTGGGCGGCGAGGCGCCTTACGAAGCGCTGGAGGCGGTCGCGCTCGATGCCGATGCGATGGCGCTCGAAGGCGCGGTGCCGCCTTACGCCATTCCCAACCTCGCGATCGACCATGTCCCCGTGCGCGTCGGCCTGCCCACCGCCCGGATGCGGGGCAATGCCCACGGCTGGACCGCCTTCTTCAACGAGAGCTTCGTCGACGAACTGGCCCACAAGGCCGGGCGCGAGCCCTTGTCCTATCGCATGGCGATGCTGGGCCACGATCCGCGCCTCGCCGCCTGCCTCCAGCGCGTCGCGGCGCTGGCGCAATGGGGTGGCGGCTCGGATGCCAGCGGGCAGGGCCTTGCCTGCCACGTGATAGGAAACGGCCGCATCGCCGTCATCGCCAGCGCCCGGCGCGAGGCCGAAGGCGTGCGAGTCGACCGCCTGAGCGCCGTCGCCGACGTGGGCCGCATCGTCAATCTCGACATCGCCCGCCAGCAGATCGAGGGCGGGCTGGTTTTCGGCCTCGGCCTCGCGCTCGGCTGCGCGGTGCGTTATGCAGGCGGGCGGCCGGACAGCGAGAGCCTCGCCGCGATGGGCCTGCCGACGCTGGCCGACTGCCCCGCGATCGAGGTGGACTTCATCGAGAGCAAGGAAGACCCCGCCGATCCGGGCGAACTGGGCGTCGCCGCCGTCGCCCCGGCCGTCGCCAACGCACTTTTCTCGGCGACGGGCCTGCGCCTGCGCCGCCTCCCCTTCTTTGCCGAGGACGTATGAAACCGCCTGAGCTTCCGCCAGAACACCCGTCCGTCGCGACCGGAGGCGTCGGCGTCCTTCTCGTCAACCTCGGCACGCCCGATGCGCCCACGCCCGATGCGGTGCGCCGCTACCTTGCCGAATTCCTCTCCGACCCACGCGTGGTGGAGATCCCGGCGATCGCGTGGAAGCCGATCCTCCACGGCATCATCCTGCGCACCCGTCCGGCGAAGTCCGCCCATGCCTACAGCCAGGTCTGGACGCCCGAGGGTTCGCCGCTCGCCGCCATTACCGCCGCGCAGGCCCGCGCGCTTCAGGAGCGGCTGGGCGATACGGTCACCGTGGATTGGGCGATGCGCTACGGCAATCCCTCGCTCCCCTCGCGCCTGCAGGCGATGAAGGATGCGGGCTGCGATCGTATCCTCGCCGCCCCGCTCTATCCGCAGTATTCAGGTGCGACGACCGCCTCGGTGATGGACAAGCTGGGCGACGCCCTGCGCACCATGCGCTGGCAGCCCGCGCTGCGCACGCTGCCGCCCTACCACGACGATCCGGCCTATATCGGGGCGCTGGAGGAAGACGTCGTCGCGCATGTGTCCGCGCTCGATTTCACGCCGGAAGTGTTGCTGCTCTCCTACCACGGCATGCCCGAGCGCACGCTGCACCTCGGCGATCCCTACCATTGCCACTGCCGCAAAACCTCGCGCCTGCTGACCGAGCGGCTGGCCCTGCGCCTGCCGGACCTGCGCGTCGAGACCAGCTTCCAGTCCCGCTTCGGCCGCGCCAAATGGCTCGAACCCGCGACCGAGACCGTGCTTGCGGCCGAGGCAAAGGCCGGCACCCGGCGCCTCGCCATCCTGGCCCCCGGCTTCTCGGCCGACTGTGTGGAAACGTTGGAAGAACTGGCGATCCGCGGCCGCGAGGTTTTCGAGGAAGCGGGCGGCGAGCGCCTCGCCGTCCTCCCCTGCCTCAACGCCCGCGAACCGGGCATGGCGATGCTCGAAGCCCTCGCGCGGCGCGAGTTGTCGGGCTGGGTTGCAGCAATTTAACTGTCGGTAGCGGCACGTTTGTTCCAATTCTGTTCCCGTTCAGAGGGAAGGATTTGGATCATGCGCGAGGCGGACTATCTCCAGCCCGACTTTGCCTATGGCGGGCCGGAAAGATCGACACCGGGCAGCGGCCCGGGCGTGGCGCTGTCGATCTATGCCAACCGCGCCCACTTGCGCGCCACCTTGCGTGAGGACGCAGACGCGGCCGGCATGCGCATCGCCGCTGCCGCGCCGCTCGCCGATCTCGTCACGATGGGGGAGGGGCTGGCGCAGGCCCGCCTTGCCGACGTGGTGCTGGTCGATTGCCCGCAGGTCGATGCAGGGGTGCTGGCGGCGCTCGCCCGGCTGGACTTGCGCGCGGCAGGCGGCGCGACCCGGCTGATCGTCTCGACCGGAGTGGAGGCGCTGGACGATGTCTTCGCCTGCATGGACCAGTCCTCGCCCGTCCTGCTCGTCGATCCCGACCGTGCGGAGCGGGTACTGGCGCTGGGCCGGGTGCTGGCGACGATGCCCTCCGGACGTGTTCGCGAACTTTTCGACGACGACCGCCTGATGCTGCTGCGCCTGACCGAGCAGGTGGGCCAGATCGCGGGCCGCATCGACCGCCTCGACGCGGGCGGTGCGCCCGCGCCGCTCCCCGCGGTCCCTGCCGCGAACTCCGCACCCGGCCAGCTTCCCGACGCGCGGCTGGTCCGCCGGATCATCCGCCAGCGCCAGTTGCGCGCGCGGTTCCTCGACAACGATCTCTTCGCCGATCCCGCCTGGGACATGCTGCTGGACCTCACCGCCTCGCGCCTCGAAGGCAAGCGGGTGTCGGTGACCTCGCTCTGCATTGCTTCCGGTGTGCCGCCGACCACGGCGCTGCGCTGGATCGGCCAGATGGTCGATGCGGGCCTGTTCGTGCGCCTCAGCGACGGCGCCGACAAGCGCCGCGCCTTCATCGACCTCAGCGAGAAGGCGCTGCAGGCGATGGCGCGCTATTTCACCGAGATCGCACTTACGGCCCCGGCGCCGATCTGATCGCCGCACACGCCGCCATGGCATTCGCGCGCGCCAGCGTATAAAGGCGCGCGGATGCTTCGCCTCACCGACATTGCCCTGCCGCTCGACCATACGCCCGCCGACCTCGACGCGGCGGTCGTCCAGCGCCTAGCCATCGCGCCCGCCGACCTCGAGCGCGTCACCGTGTTCCGCCGGGGCAACGACGCGCGGCGCAAGAACGCGATCAAGCTGGTCTACGCGCTCGACGTCACGGTGAAGGACGAAGCCGACCTGCTCGCCCGCTTCGCCGACGACCAGCATGTGCGGCTTACGCCGGACATTGCCTACAAGTTCCCCGTCCGCGCGCCCGAGGGCTGGGAAGGACCGCGCCCGGTCGTCATCGGCGCAGGCCCGTGCGGCCTCCTCGCCGCACTGATCCTCGCGCAGATGGGCCTTAAGCCCATCATCATCGAGCGCGGCAAGGCGGTGCGCGAGCGGACCAAGGATACCTGGGGCCTGTGGCGCCGCTCGGAACTGAACCCGGAAAGCAACGTGCAGTTCGGCGAGGGCGGGGCGGGCACGTTCTCCGACGGCAAGCTCTACAGCCGCATCAAGGACCCGCGCCATCTCGGCCGCAAGGTCCTGACCGAATTCGTCAAGGCCGGCGCGCCCGAGGACATTCTCACCGAAGCGCACCCGCACATCGGCACGTTCCGCCTCGTCACCATGGTCATGTCCATGCGCGAGACGATCGAGCAGCTCGGCGGCGAATACCGCTTCAGCACCCGCGTCGAGGATTTCGAGATCGAAGGACAGAGCGACGAACGCCGGCTCAAGGGCCTGCACCTCTCGACCGGCGAGTACCTTCCTGCCGAGCACGTGATCATGGCCGTGGGCCACTCCGCACGCGACACCTTCGAGGTGCTCCATAACCGCGGCGTTTCCATCGAGGCCAAGCCGTTCTCCATCGGCGTGCGCATCGAACATCCGCAAAGCTGGGTGGACAAGGCGCGCTACGGAGCCTGCGCGGGCAACCCGATCCTCGGCGCGGCGGCCTATGCCATCTCGCACAAGGCGAAGAACGGGCGGACCGTCTATTCGTTCTGCATGTGCCCGGGCGGCCGCGTCGTCGCGGCGGCGAGCGAGGAGGGCGGCGTCGTCACCAACGGCATGAGCCAGTATTCGCGCGCGGAATTCAACGCCAATTCCGGCCTTGTCGTGGACATCAGCCCCGAACGCGACTTCCCCGGCCACCCGCTCGCGGGGATCGCGCTTCAGCGCAAGTTCGAGAAGCTGGCTTACGTGGCAGGCGGATCGGACTACCGCGCGCCGGGCCAGAAGGTCGGGGATTTCATGGCCGGACGCCCCTCGAGCGAACTGGGCGAGGTCAACCCCAGCTACCAGCCCGGCATCCGCCTGACCGACCTCGCACAATGCCTGCCCGACTACGTCGTCGAGGCGATCCGCGAGGCGCTGCCGGTATTCGGCCGCCAGGTGCCCGGTTACGACCATCCCGACGTCGTCATGACCGGGGTGGAGACGCGCTCCTCCTCGCCGGTGCGGATCGGTCGCGGCAAGGACTGCCAGAGCCTCAACACGCGCGGCCTCTACCCGGCGGGTGAAGGCGCGGGCTATGCGGGCGGCATCCTTTCCGCCGCCGTCGACGGCATCCGCGTGGCCGAGGCACTGGCGCTGGAACTGGTCGGTACGCCTGAATGATCGCGCATTACGACGCCATCGTTCTCGGCGCCGGGGCCGCCGGGCTGCTATGCGCCGCCACTGCCGGACAGCGCGGCCGCCGGGTGCTGCTGATCGACCATGCGCCCGAACCGGGCCGCAAGATCGTCATTTCCGGCGGCGGGCGGTGCAACTTCACCAACATCCACACCGCGCCCGACCGCTACCTTTCCAGCAATCCACACTTCGCCAAGTCCGCGCTCAGCCGCTACACCGCCGCCGATTTCCTCGCGCTGGTCGAAAGCTACGGCATCGCATGGCACGAGAAGACGCTGGGCCAGCTGTTCTGCGACGGTTCGGCGAAGCAGATCGTCGCCATGCTGCTGGAGGAATGCGCCAAGGGCATGGTCGAACTCCGCTGCGGCGAGGCCGTGGGCGAGGTCGAGCATGCCGACGGCCTCTACCGCGTGCGCCACGGCGAGCAGTCATCGACTGCCCCCGCAATGGTGATCGCCACCGGTGGACCGTCGATCCCCAAGATGGGCGCGAGCGGGTTCGCCTATGACCTCGCGCGCAAGTTCGGGCTCAAGGTGGTGCAGCCGCGTCCGGCACTGGTGCCGCTGACCCTGCCGGGGGACGAAGCGCTGTTCCGCGAACTCTCCGGCGTCTCCACCGAGATCGTCGCGCGATGCGGAAAGGCGGCGTTCCGCGAGGCGGCGCTGTTCACCCATCGCGGGCTGTCCGGTCCCGCCATCCTGCAGATTTCCAGCTACTGGAAGCGCGGAGACACCGTGACCGCGCAGTTCCTGCCCGACCGACCCGAGGGCTGGTTGCGCACGCTGAAGCGCGATCGCCCGCGCCTCTCGTTCCGCAAGGCACTGGGTGACGGCCTGCCCGAGCGGCTGGCCGAGGCGCTGTGTGGGCGGCTCGGTCTCGAAGGCGAACTGGGCACCCTGACCGACAAGGCGCTGGGAAGCGCGGAAGCGCAGCTGGCGCGGTGGCCTTTCCTGCCCGATGGTTCGGAAGGTTTCGCCAAGGCCGAAGTCACCGCAGGCGGCATCGACACCGCCGAACTCTCGTCCAAGACCATGGAGGCGAAGCGCGCGCCGGGCCTCTACGCGATCGGCGAGGCAGTGGACGTCACCGGCTGGCTGGGCGGTTACAACTTCCAGTGGGCTTGGGCTAGCGCGCGGGCAGCGGGGCTGGCGATCTAAGACGCGATCTTTCTGATCGAAATACGCGTCGCCATCCCCGCGAAGGCGGGGACCCAACTGATGCCGGTGAAATAGGCTCTGTTAGAAGATGGGTTCCCGCCTTCGGGGGAATGACCAAGGTGTAATCCTGGCGATCACGCCCTGTTTCGTGGTCACGACCGCGTCGTATCGCGCGCAATGAGCGTTGGAGGCATGACCTTGCTGTGGCGCGTCTCGCCTTCGATCAGCGCGCGGATTTTCTCGACCATGACCTTGGCGCCCTGGCCGATCTCCTGCCGCACGGTGGTCAGCGGGGGCGAGGTCAGGCGAGCGAGCGGAAGGTCGTCGAAGCCCACGATCTGGACATCTCCGGGTATCCTGCGGCCGCTTTCGTGCAGGACGTGCAGCGCCGACATGGCGATGAGGTCGGATGCGGTGACGATGCCGTCGAAGTCCGCTTCGGCGTCGGCGAGGGCGGCTTCGAGCTGCGGTCCCATCTCGGCGTCGGCGAGCTTGATGGGGACGTGCTTGATGTGCAGGCCCGCAGCCTCTGCGGCTGCGCGCGCGCCGCGCAGGCGCATGGCGATCTCGATGCCTGCCGTATCGCCGAAGAAGGCGAGGCGCCGGGCGCCGCAGGCGATCAGGTGCTCGGCGGCGAGGCGGCCGCCCAGTTCGTTGTCGGTGCCGACGACGACGTGCTTCTGCCCTTCGCGGTGGTTGCCCCAGGCGACCAGCGGGCGGTAATGCGAGACGACCTGATCGATCACGTCCGACTGGTCGGACTGGCCGATCAGCAGCACCCCGTCCACCATGCCCGAGCCGGTGATGCGCTCCAGCCAATCGGTCGTCCCGTCCGGGATCGCGCGGCTGAGCATGAGGTCGTAGCCCGCCTCGGTCAGCTGGTCGGCAAGGTGGCCGAGCAGGGTCAGGAAGAACGGGTCGGAAATCTGCTGGCGCTTCTCATGCCCCAGCGGAATGACCACGCCGATGACGCCCGTGCGCCGCGAGCGCAGCTTGCTGGCCATCTGGTTGGGACGAAAGCCGTACTGCCGGGCGAGGGCCTGGATCCGCTCACGAGTCTCGGCGTTGACGAGGGACTTGCCCGCCAGCGCGCGCGAAACCGTGCCTGCGGAAACGCCGGCCACGCGGGCCAGATCGGCAAGCGTGCGCACTTCCACATCAGGACCGGGTACATCCGGGCCAGACGCGTCCGTGCCGTCGTTCCCCACGTTGTTCTCTTCCATCCCTGCCGCCATGTTGCACAATGCCTTAGCACCCGGATTGGCGCGCCGGAAGTAACTTGTTCAGTTAGTTGCCAGTTTCGGCTCCGGCCTGCCTCCGGCCTCGACGAAGACGGTGGCAATTGCACCCGCCACCATCAGCAATCCGGCAAGTATCAGCGCATTGCGCGGGTCGTTGCCGAGAATGGGGCCGTAGATGAGCGGCATCGTCAGTGCCTCGATCAGCATGGGGATGACGATGAACAAGTTGAAAACCCCCATGTATATGCCGTTGCGCTGGGGAGGGATCGAATCGGCGAGGATCACGTAAGTATTGCCCATCATGCCCGCCCATCCGAAGCCGATGCCGATCATCAGCAGGCCGAGCAGCGGCAGTTCGCTGGTCGAGGGGATCACCAGCATCGACAGCCCCGATGCGGCGAGACAACCGACGTGCACCGATCGTGCGCCAAACCGGCTAACCACCGGGATCAGCCCGATCGCCGCGACGAAGGCGACCGAATTGTAGAGCGCGCCCAGTTGCTGCTCGGTCAGCACCGCCTCGCGGAAGCGGGCCGAATGGACGTCCCCGGTGCCGAACAGCGAGCGCGAGATGGCGAAGGCGATGTACTGCCAGTAGACCATCATCGCATACCACTGGCACAGCATGGCGAGCGCCAGCTGCCGCATCGGCCGCGGCATCTCGACTACCGCGTCGCGCACTTCGCGCAAGGTGGCGGGCAGGGTAAGGGGAGAGGCGGCGATGCGCTCCTGCTCCTCGGGTGTGAGCGGAAGCTCGGGCACGCGGGTGATCGACCAGATCACCGTCGAGATCGACAGCACCGCGCCGATCACGAAGGCCATGCGCACGATCACGGGGATGCCGTTCGGTCCCAGCAGGTCGCGGTCCACGAACGTCGCCATGATCGAGGGCGCAAGGTAGGACAGGGTATGCGCCAGTCCGGTGAAGGCGCTCTGCACCATGAACCCGGTCGGTCGCTGGTGCGGTGCCAGTCGGTCGGCGACATAAGCGCGGTAAGGCTCCATCGTCACGTTGTTGCCGGCATCGAGCACCCAGAGCAGCCCCGCCGCCATCCACAGCGTGGAAGAATTGGGCATCGCCAGCAGGCTTAGCGAACACAGGATCGCCCCGATTAGAAAGTAAGGCGTGCGCCGTCCGAGGCGGGAGCGGGTACGGTCGCTCATCGCGCCGATCAGCGGCTGGATGATCAGGCCCGTCACCGGTCCCGCCAGCCACAGCAGCGGCATACGCCCTTCGCTCGCGCCGAGGTAGCCGTAGATCGGCCCCATGTTCGCCTGCTGCAGGCCGAAGCTGAACTGCAGGCCGAAGAAACCCAGGTTCATCTCGACGATGCGGGGCAGCGACAGATGCGGCTTGAGGCCGAAGGGCATCCGCTTCTCCGAGTGCGACCGTTCCATGCCAGGCACCCCCGGCAAGAACCCGTTGAATACCGGATGATGTTCGTAAAGGCCAAGAAGAGATTGCACCACTTTCCCGCACGGCGAGCGCAATAATGGAGCAATTAACATTTGCAGATATTGCAAACGATTGTACATCTGCCGCCCATGAACCCTCATCCCGCGACGCTCGAGTCATTTCCCACCTTGCAATGGACGGCTCGGGATCTCGCCCGGTTACGGGACATTTCGATCCCGCGCGCGCCCGTCTTCACGCCTTCCGACGTGCGCCGGATTGCCGAGAATCACGACGTCTGGGACGCATGGCCGCTTGCCTCCATGCACGGAATTCCGGTGCGCTGGCGCGGCGGTGAACTGTGGTTCGCACTCGCCGCTCCGGCCTTCGATGATCCGGAGGAGCGGCACGGCACCGCGCGGATTCATCACTTCCACCGGATCGACGGGCAGTTCCGCCATATTGGCGCGACTTTCGAGGAAGGGTTCACGCCCGGCAGCCGCGAATGGTCCGGTTCGGCGCTATTCGAGGACGGAGTCGTGACCCTCTACTTCACCGCCGCCGGAGAGCGGGGCGAGACGGAACCGACCTTCCGTCAGCGCATCTTCGCCTGCACGACCGGGCTGGCCGAGACCGGCGACGCGGTCTTCACCGGCTGGTCCGATCCGGTCGAGCAGGTGATCCCCGCCAATATCGTCTACATGAATCGGCACGACGGCACGGGCGAACTCGGCGAGATCAAGGCGTTCCGCGATCCCGCGCCGTGGCGGGCCGAAGACGGCGTGGATCACCTCCTGTTCACCGCGTCATCGGCGCGGCATCTCGGGCTTCACAATGGCCTCATCGGCTGCGCGCGGCGCGGCGGTGCCGATCCCGAAGGCGGCGTGTTCGAGAAACGGCCGCCTCTGGTCGATGCCACGGGCGTCAACAACGAGTTGGAGCGCCCGCATATCGTCGCGCATGGCGGGCGGCTCTATCTTTTCTGGTCGACGCAGGCGAAGGTCTTCGCGCCCGGTATCGACGCTCCGACCGGGCTCTATGGCGCGGTGGCCGATGGGTTCGCGGGGCCGTGGCGCCTGCTCAACGGCCATGGCCTCGTCTTCGCCAACCCGCAAGGCGAGCCGTTCCAGGCCTATAGCTGGTGGGTGCTGCCCGACCTTTCCGTGACCAGCTTCGTGGATTACTGGGGGATCGACGATGCCGCAGCGAAGCGCAAACCCGAAGGGCGCGCGCACTTCGGCGGAACCTTCGCCCCCTTCCTGCACTTGCGTCTGGAGGGCGACGTC
>NZ_BAAILP010000211.1:16185-22240 GCF_054589055.1 Novosphingobium sp. 11B
GAGGTGAAGGACGGAGAGCGATCATGCACAAGCTCGCGGGGATCGAACTGGGCGGCACCAAGACCGTAGTGGTCCTCGGCGCGCCGGGCCGCATCGACGAGCGGCTGGAATTTCCGACTACCGACCCGGCGGAGACGCTCGGCCGTGCGGTCGAGGCGATCGAGGGCTGGCGCGACGACAAGCCGGTGGACGCCGTCGGCATCGCCAGCTTCGGCCCGATCCGCGTCTCGCGCGAGGCGGCGGACTACGGCACCATGCTCGACACCCCCAAGCAGGGCTGGGCGGGGGCCGAAGTGCGCGCCAAGGTGGCCGAGGCGCTGGCCTGTCCGGTCGCGCTGGACACCGACGTCAACGGCGCCGCCATGGCCGAGCACCGCTTCGGTGCCGGGCAGGGCTGCGAAACCATGGTCTACCTCACCATCGGCACCGGCCTTGGCGGCGGCGTACTGGTCGGCGGGGTGCCGGCTCATGGTATGCTGCACCCCGAGATCGGCCACGTGCGCCTGCGCCGCGCCGCCGCCGACCGCTTCGAGGGTGCCTGTGCATTCCACGGCGACTGCATCGAGGGCCTGTTGAGCGGCCCTGCGCTCGCCGCGCGGCTCGGCACGCACCCCTCGCGCGTCGATCCCGAGAACCCGCTGTGGGAGCCGGTCGCGCACGATCTTGCCGAACTGCTGACGATGCTGGTGCTGACCGTTTCGCCCCAGCGCATCGTCATCGGTGGCGGGGTCGCCGGTCGCCAGCCGCACCTGCTGCCGATGGCGGTGGCGCGCATGCCTGCGCTGCTGGGCGGCTACTTGCGCGATTGCACGCGCGAGCGGCTTGCGGGCATGGTCGTGCCGCCGCTGCTGGGCGACGACGCCGGGCCGATGGGCGCGCTGCTGCTGGCGGCGAAGGCGTTCGAGGGGCATGTCGTGGCGGCTTGAATTATGCGATCCTTTGAAACAGCCGCGCATAAATCCCAATTCGTCATTGCTTCGCTACGCTCGCAATGACGAGGTGGCGGGGCACATCGTTCAGCCTTGCCCAGGATCAACGCGAACGAATATTGCGCGATCGAGAAATCGTGTTACACCCGCCACCCATTGAAAAATCCTGCCGTCACACGGATGCAGGATCAGTCCTATCGGCCTATATGGTCACAAAGCCGCAGTCCTGACGCGCAAGAAGCAGGCACGGCACACGTTGGAAGATCGCGGAGAAAGCAATGAGCGCAGGCGAACTGACCGTCCCCAAAAAGGCTTCGAAGAAGCGGGGGGCTCTCTCGCCCGCCGCCTTGCACAAGGCGCTTGCCGGAGAGGTCTGCGACGCGCTGCTTCCCGGCGATGATCCTGAGGGCAACTGGATCGACGAGGCCGTGCGCTTCCTGCTCGCCACCGCCGAAGTGCGCGAGGCGGGTGAGCCGGTCATCGACCTGACTTCCGCCAGCGAGGAGCGCCGCATCCTGCGCATCGCGCTGATCAACGACGACATGCCGTTCCTCGTCGACTCGGCCGCCGCCGTGCTGGCCGAGGCCGGGCTGGTGATCGATCGCCTCGCGCATCCGGTCGTGCCCGTGCGCCGCGACGACAAGGGCCGCCTGATCGACATTCCCGCCGACCCGGCCGAGGCGACCGGCCGCGAGTCGATGATCTACATCGAGACCCCGCGCGGCGATGCCCGCCAGCGCCGGGAACTGCTGCGCGCGCTCGAAAGCGCCATGGCCGACGTACGCGCCGCCGTCACCGACTGGCCGCAGATGGTCGAGGCGATGCGCGCCGATGCGGACCGGATCGAGGATACCGAGGGCGCCGAACTGCTGCGCTGGTTCGCCGGGACCATGCTGACACAGCTCGGCCACGTCACGCGGGGCCGGGACGGCAGCCGCAAACAGCGCCTCGGCATCTGCCGTCGCCGCCAGGAGGACGTGCTCTCCGACGCCAGCTACGACCGCGCCTTTGCGGCCTTCGACGAGGCGCTTGCCGCAGGCAAGGTCAGCGCGCCGCTGGTGGTCAAGGCCAACCGCATCGCCACCGTCCACCGCCGCGTGCCGATGGACCTGTTCCTCGTCCCCGTGATCGAGGACGGCAAGGTCGCCGCGCTGTCCGTCCACGCGGGCATCTGGACCAGCGCCGCGCTCGCCACCCCGCCCGACCGCGTGCCGCGCCTGCGCCGCCACCTCGCCGCCTTCGCCGAGCGGCTGGAGTTCGACCCCAAGGGCCACACCGGAAAAGCGCTCGCCCATGCGCTGACCAGCCTGCCGCACGACCTCGTGCTGGGGCTGGGCGAGGCCGACGTCGAGCGTCTGGCGATGACCATGACGGGTCTCGTCGACCGTCCGCGTCCGCGTCTGCTGCTCACCCGCTCGCCGCTGATGCGCCATCTCTTCGCCTTCGTGTGGCTGCCGCGCGACCTGCTTTCCACCCAGATGCAGCGCCGCATCCAGACCATGATCGAGGAGGCGGCGCAGGCCCCGACGCTCGACTGGAGCATGCAGGTCGAGGCGGGCAACCTGGCGATGCTGCGCTATACTCTCGACATTCGCGACGGCGTGCACGAGCCTTCCGAAGAGGAGCTGGACCATAACCTCCAGACCCTGCTGCGCGGCTGGACCGAGGCGGTCGAAGCGGCGCTGGCGACGATGCTGGAGCCGGGCCGCGCGGCTGCCGTCGCGGGCCGCTATGCTGAGGCGTTCCCGATCGGCTACCGCACCGATTTCGGCCCGCATGAAGCCGCGACCGACATCGCCGTGCTGCGCCGCATCGCGGTCGGCGAAGGCACCGAGGGTGAGGCCGCCGCGCACCGCGACGTGCGCTTCCACAAGCGCGAGGGCGATCCTGAAACCTGGGTCCACCTCAAGATCTATCAGTCCGAAGGCGGTTTGCCGCTGTCCGACGCGGTGCCTGCGCTGGAAAACTTCGGCTTCCGCGTCATCGCCGAAGTGCCCACCGCGCTGGAGAAGGGCAAGCTGGGCGTGATCCACGACTTCGTGCTCGAAACGCTCGACGGCCGTGCCCCGGCTGAAGTGCTGGATCAGGCCGCCTCGATCGAGGACGCGCTGCGCGCCGTGCTTAACGGTTCGGGCGAGAACGATGCGTTCAACCGCCTCGTCCCCGGCCTCGGGCTCGATAGCGGCGAAGCGAACTGGCTGCGCGCCTGGTATCGCTACTTGCGGCAGGCGGGAACGCATTTCGGTATCCCCACCGTGGTCGATGCGCTGCAGGGTGCGCCCGCCGTCACCACCGCGATCATCGCGCTGTTCCGCGCCCTCCACGACCCCGCGTTCGAGGGTGACCGGGCCGAGGCGCGCGCGCGATCCGAAGAGGCTATCCGGGTCGGGCTGGCGAACGTCAACGCGATCAACGACGACCGTTTGCTGCGCGCCTTCCGCGACATCGTGCTGGCCATGCTGCGCACAAATGCCTTTGCCACAGCGGGCGAGACGGCGTTGGCCTTCAAGTTCGATTCCGCCCTTGTCCCGGGCCTGCCCAAGCCGGTGCCATGGCGCGAGATATTCGTCTATTCGCGCCGGGTCGAGGGCATCCACTTGCGCGCGGGACCGGTGGCGCGCGGCGGCCTGCGCTGGTCCGACCGCCGCGACGACTTCCGCGTCGAGATCCTCGGCCTGATGAAGGCGCAGCGGGTCAAGAACGCGGTCATCGTGCCGACCGGCGCCAAGGGCGGCTTCTATCCCAAGCAACTGCCCGACCCCGCCCGCGACCGCGCCGCATGGGCGGCCGAAGGTCAGGCGAGCTACGAGGTCTTCGTCGATACGCTGCTGTCGATCACCGACAACATCGTCGGCGACAAGGTGGTGCACCCCGAGGGCGTCGTGATCCGTGACGGCGAGGACCCCTATTTCGTCGTCGCCGCCGACAAGGGCACGGCCAAGTTCTCCGACGTCGCCAATGGCATCGCCGACCGGCGCGACTTCTGGCTCGACGATGCTTTCGCCAGCGGCGGCTCGAACGGCTACGACCACAAGGCGATGGGCATAACCGCCAAGGGCGCGTGGCTCTCGGTCCAGCGTCACTTCCTGGAAATGGGCGTGGACGTGCAGGTCGATCCGGTCCGCGTGATTGGCTGCGGCGACATGTCCGGCGACGTGTTTGGCAACGGCATGCTGCTGTCGAAGGCATTGAAGCTGGTGGCGGCCTTCGACCACCGCCACATCTTCCTCGACCCCGAACCCGATCCGGCGAAGGCCTGGGCAGAGCGGCAGCGCCTGTTCGACCTGCCGGTGTCGAGCTGGAACGACTACGACAAGGCGCTGATCTCGAAGGGCGGCGGCATCTTCCCGCGCAGCCTCAAGTCCATCCCGCTGAGCGAGGAAGTGCGCGCGGCGCTGGACATCTCGGCTACCGAGATCGACCCGGATTCGCTCATCACCGCGATCCTCTCGGCGCCGGTGGACCTGCTGTGGTTCGGCGGCATCGGGACTTACGTGAAGTCCTCGGCCGAAAACAATGTTCAGGTTGGCGATCCCACCAACGACGCTCTGCGCGTCAGCGGCAACGAACTGCGCGTGAAGGTGATCGGCGAGGGCGCGAACCTCGGCGTCACGCAGGCGGGCCGCATCGAGTTCGCCTCACGCGGCGGGCGCATCAACGCCGACTTCATCGACAACTCGGCGGGCGTCGACTGCTCGGACAACGAGGTCAACATCAAGATCGCGCTCGCCGCCGCCAAGCGCGCGGGCAAGCTACCCGAGAAGAAGCGCGTCGAACTGCTGCGCGCGATGACCGACGAGGTCGCGGTGCTGGTGCTTGAGGACAACCGCCTCCAGGCCCTCGCACTCTCCATCGCCGAGCGGGGCGGGGCGCAGGCGATCCCCTCGCATATCCGGCTGATCGAGACGATGGAGGAAAGCGGCCACCTCGATCGCAAGACCGAGGGGCTGGCTGACAACGACGCCCTCAGCCGCCGCGCGCAGGACGGGCGGGGCCTGACCCGGCCGGAATTGGCGGTGCTGCTCTCCAGCGGCAAGCTGCAGCTTCAGGCCGCGATCGAGGACAGCGCGCTGGCCGCCGATCCGGCGCTGACCGGGCTGCTGCTCGCCGCCTTCCCGCAGCCGATGCAGGACAAGTACGGCAAGTTCATCAAGGGCCACCGCCTCGCGAAGGAGATCATCGCGACCAAGCTGGCCAACCGCATCGTCAACCGCCTCGGCATCGTCACGCCGTTCGAACTGGCGGAAGAGGAGGGCGCGCACCTCTCGCAGGTCGCTGCCGCCTTCGCGCTGGCGGATGGCCTGTTCGGGTTGACCGCGCTGTGGGAGACGCTGGAAACCGCGCCCATGGCCGAGACGGCGCGCGTTGCGCTGTTCGATACCGTCGCCGTCGCGGTGCGGGGGCACATGGCCGACCTGCTGCGCGCGGGCGCGGGCCAGATCGCCCCTTCCGAACTTTCCGCAAGGCTGCAGAAGGGCATTGCCGCGCTCTCGACCGACACGGCGGAACTGCTCGGCGAGCGTATCGCCGCGCATTCGCGCAAGCTGCGTGACGGGCTGGTCGAACTCGGCGCGCCCGAGGATGTGGCGACCGAGGTGGCGCATCTGTTCGACCTCGACGGCGCGGTGGGCATCGCCTCGCTCTCGGCCGAGACGGGGATTGCGCCGCGCCGTCTCGTCACCGCTTTCACGCGGGTCGGTGCGGGGCTGGGCCTCGACTGGGCGCAGGCTTCGGCGGCGCTCATGAGCCCGTCGGACCCGTGGGAGCGCTTGCTGGTTGCGGGCCTCGCGCGCGATTTCCAGCAGATGCGGCTGGACTTCCTGCGCGGCCTTGCCCGGACCAAGGCGGGCAAGAGCGATCCTCTCGCCGCCACCGAGGAATGGGGCCGCCAGCACAAGAGCGCCATCGATGCCTTCCGGGGCATCGTCCACCGCGCGGAGAATGCGGTGGCGATCACGCCCGCGATGCTGGCGCAGATCGCCAGCCAGGCGCGGAACCTGCTGGGGCGGTGATTTCGCTGGAGGCACTTCGGCGATGGTCGGAGTGCCTCTTTCTTTTTCGTCATTGCGAGCGAAGCGAAGCAATCCAGGGCAGTCTTGCACCGCTCTGGATTGCTTCGCTTCGCT
>NZ_BAAILP010000211.1:22424-24979 GCF_054589055.1 Novosphingobium sp. 11B
CCAGCACGATGATCGACTTCACGTCGCGCACCCCCGGGATCCGCAGCAAGGTGCGCAGCGTGATCTGCGAGAGATGCTCCACGTTGCGCGCGATCACCCGGACCAGATAGTCCATGTCCCCGGTCACCGCATGGCAGGCGATCACGTAGGGATTGTCGGCGATCGCCTGCTCGAACCGGGCGATGTTCTCATCCACATGGGCGACGAGGTTGATGAGTACGTAGGCCTCCAGCTCGAAGCCCAGCCGCCTCGGGTCGAGCACAGGTACATAGCCCCGGATCACGCCTTCATCCTCCAGCCGCTTGATGCGGCGGCTGACCGGCGTTGCGGAAAGCGCCACCCGCTCCGCCACTTGCGCCACCGGCATGCGCGCATCTTCCTGCAACGCCGCGATGATCCCGCGATCGAATTCGTCCAGTTGCACCGATCACCTCTCTAGGCTGGTTTTATTGGGTGATTCCACCAATAGCACGTCTCTATGCCCTCGCAATCGCACGGAACTGACGCGGGGCCTCTGGTATTGTACTCCTATGAAGAAGCCGTCGACGATCACGTCAAACAGCGGCCTTCGGGGAGAGTATGACCGGGCCGCCGACGACTATACCGTCGCGCAGGACTGGCATGACTACACCCCGGAGATGCATGCGCGCTGGCGCCGCCTCTACGCGCGCCAGTCCGCGCTGGTCCGCACCCATGCCTGCGCATCGTTCCGCGAGGGGCTGGCACGGCTGGACTGCGCCGAGGGCATCCCGCGCTTCGCCGACGCCAACCGCGTGCTTCAGGCGGCGACCGGCTGGCGGCTGGTGGCGGTGCCCGGCTTCATCCCCGATGCGGTGTTCTTCGACCACCTCGCGCACCGCCGCTTCCCGGTGACCCGCTGGCTGCGCGAGGAGCACGAGCTGGACTACCTCGCCGAGCCGGACGTCTTCCACGATTTCTTCGGCCACGTGCCGATGCTGCTCGATCCGACCATCGCCGATTTCCTGGAGCTTTACGGCAAGGCCGGGGCACGGGCGATGGCGATGGGCGCGCTGGACATGCTGGCGCGCATCTACTGGTACACCATCGAGTTCGGACTGGTGCGGGAGGACGGCGCCCTGAAAGTCTTCGGCGCGGGGATCATCTCGTCTGCGGGCGAGACGCGCTTTGCGATCGAGGACCGCGAGGTGCTGCGCCTGCCGTTCGACCCGGTGCGGGTGATGCGCACGGGATACATGATCGACAGCTTCCAGAAGACCTACTTCGTCCTCGAAAGCCTGCCGCAACTGATCGAGGCGCTCGTCAGCCTCGATTTCGGCCCCGTCTACGAAACCTGGCGGCACGAACCGCCGCTACCGGCAGGCGAAGCGCTGCCGCAAGAAACCCCGATAGGAGCACTCGCATGACCGACCTTTTCGACAATCCCATCGGTCTCGACGGGTTCGAGTTCGTGGAATTCTCCGCGCCGGACAAGGGCGTGCTGGAGCCGGTGTTCGAGGCCATGGGCTTCACCCGGATTGCGCGCCACCGCTCCAAGGATGTGGAACTGTGGCGGCAGGGTTCGATCAACTTCATCACCAATTATGAACCCGGCAGCCCCGCGTGGTTCTTCAGCCGCGAACATGGCCCGTCGGCCTGCGGCATGGGCTTTCGCGTGCGCGATGCGCGCGCCGCCTATGCAGAATTGCTGGCACGCTCGGCCGAGCCGGTGCAGGTAGCGACCGGGCCGATGGAACTGCACCTGCCGGGCATTCGCGGCATCGGCAATTCGATCATCTACCTGATCGACCGCTACGAGCGCGGCGGGGACGGCGCGCTGTCGATCTACGACATCGACTTCGATTACCTGCCCGGCGTCGATCGCCACCCGGCGGGCGCGGGCTTTGCCGAGATCGATCACCTGACGCACAACGTCTACGGCGGGCGCATGGCCTACTGGGTGGACTATTACGAGAAGCTCTTCAATTTCCGCGAGATCCGCTACTTCGACATCAAGGGCGAATACACCGGCCTCACCAGCCGCGCGCTGACGGCGCCCGACGGCAAGATCCGCATCCCGCTCAACGAGGAAGCCGAGGGCGGGAAGGGCCAGATCGACGAATTCCTGCGCGCTTTCAACGGCGAGGGCATCCAGCATATCGCGCTGATCTGCGACGATCTTCTCGGCGCGTGGGACAAGCTGAAGGCGCTCGGCGTGCCGTTCATGACCGCCCCGCCCGAGACCTACTACGAGATGCTGGAGGAGCGCCTGCCCGGCCACGGCCAGCCGGTCGAGGCGCTGAAGATGCGCGGCATCCTGCTCGACGGCACGGTCGAAGGCGGCCGGCCCCGCC
Source organism: Novosphingobium sp. 11B (assembly GCF_054589055.1). NCBI lineage: Bacteria > Pseudomonadati > Pseudomonadota > Alphaproteobacteria > Sphingomonadales > Sphingomonadaceae > Novosphingobium > Novosphingobium sp. 11B. Next base: position 24,737 of record NZ_BAAILP010000211.1, read on the forward strand.
TGCTGCTGCAGATCTTCGCCGAAGCGCGCGTCGGGCCGGTGTTCTTCGAGTTCATCGAACGGCGCGGCGACGACGGCTTCGGCAACGGCAACTTCAAGGCCCTGTTCGAGAGCATGGAGCGCGACCAGATCCGGCGCGGCGTGCTGAAGGTGAGCGAACCGGCGGAGTGACATGACCCACCCCCTCTCGTCATTGCGAGCGTAGCGAAGCAATCCAGGGCGGCTCATACTGCCCTGGATTGCT
>NZ_BAAILP010000211.1:25116-32739 GCF_054589055.1 Novosphingobium sp. 11B
GCATCCATCACGTGGCCTACCGCTGCAAGGACGCCAAGCAGACCGTGGACTTCTACCGCGACGTGCTCGGCATGGATTTCATGCTGGCGATCGCCGAGGACACGGTGCCCTCCACCGGCGCGCCCGATCCCTACATGCACGTCTTCCTCGACTGCGGCGGCGGCAATGTGCTCGCGTTTTTCGAGCTGCCCAATGCGCCCGACATGGGCCGCGATGAAGCCACCCCTGCATGGGTCCAGCACATCGCCTTCAAGGTGGATAGCGAGGGCGACCTCCTCTCCGCCAAGGCCCGCGCCGAGGCCGCCGGGCTGGAGGTGATCGGACCGACTCACCACGGCGTGTTCAAGTCGATCTACTTCTTCGATCCCAATGGCCATCGCCTCGAACTCGCCTGGCAGTTCGGCACCGTGGACCAGATGGCGTCCCTGCGCGCCGTCGCCGACGACATGCTCGACGAATGGGCGCGCACTCGCAAGGCGCCGCGCCATGCGGCGTGGCTGCACGAGAAGATCGCGGCGGAAAGCTGAGTGCCATGCTGCGGCTCCACGGCTACTGGCGCAGTTCGACGAGCTACCGGGTCCGCATTGCGCTGAACCTCAAGCGGCTCGACCATGAACTGGTGCCGGTGAACCTGCTGGCGGGCGAGCAGCGGGGCGAGGATTATCGGGCGCTCAATCCCTTCGCGGGCGTGCCGGTGCTGGAGGCGGACGGCGTCGCGCGGGCGCAGTCGATGGCGATCCTCGAATGGCTGGACGAGCGCTATCCCGAACGCCCGCTCTTGCCGGAGGGCATCGAGGAGCGTTTCGCGGCGCGCGAACTGGCCTCGGCTATAGCCACCGAACTGCACGCACCGCTCAACCTGCCGGTGCTGCAGTACCTAAAGCACGACCTCGGCCATGCTCAGGCGGACGTGGACTTGTGGTACTGGCACTGGCTGGAGAAGACCCTGACCGGCGTGGAGGCGCGGCTGGCGCAGCGCGGCTCGGGCGATTTCCTGTTCGGCGCGCCGGGCTACTTCGAGTGCGTCGCCTTGCCGCAGCTCTACAATGCGCGGCGCTTCGCGTTCGACCTCTCGGGCTATCCGCGCCTCACGCGGATCGAGGCGGCGTGTCTGGACCTGCCGGAATTTCTGGCGGCGCACCCGGACCATCAGCCCGAAGCGAGCGGGACGACAATCAGCCCTCGACCGGCGCCATGAGCAATTCGCGCAGCGCGTCGAGGCTGGGCAGAACGGTCGCTCCGGCAGCCGTCATAGCCTCGGTCGCGGGCAGCAGATCGGGAACCATGACCGTGGCGATGCCCGCCGAGGTGGCGGACAGCACGCCCGCGTAGCTGTCCTCGATGGCGACGCAGTGCGCCGGATCGACGCCGAGGCGCTCGGCGGCGAGCAGGTAGGGTTCGGGGTGCGGCTTGGCCTGCGACACGTCGCTGCGGGTGACGATGATGTCGAAATAGCCGAGCAGGCCCGCCTTCTCCAGTCGCGGCGGCACCAGATGGCCCGCCGTCGATGTGCAGAGCGCCAACGGTATGCCCGCCGCGAGGAAGTGTTCGAGGATCGGCACCGCGCCGGGGCGCAGGTCGACGCCTTCGTCCAGCATGGCCATGAACAGCGCGTCCGCCTCTTCATAGAAGCGCGCCAGCGGGAACTCGGGGCCCAGGCGCTGGGCGAGCATGACCTCGTTGAGATCGCGGCTGACGCCCACCATCGTATCGAGAATCTCCTCCCCCAGCGGCCAGCCGATCGCCTGGGATGTCAGCGCATAGCTGCGGTGATGCGCGGCCTCGGTGGCGATGAGAGTGCCGTCCATGTCGAAGATGGCCGCGCGGATGGGATCGGGGAAGGGCTTGGGCATGGTCTCAATATGTAGGCGCCGTGCGGCTGGGCTATTGCAAAAAGCGGAACTTGGCGGAGGGTTTGTGCAAGTGAGGCCACCCCCGTCCGGCTAGGCCTGAACCTTACCCCGCGAGTTCCTCCAGCCCCAGTTCCACGCACAGGGCCGAGCGTGCTTCCACGCAGGCGGCCCACAGCGCCGGGCTGGCGAGGTCCCCCACCGCGATGTGCTCGGGCCACAGCCTTGCGACCAGTGCCTCGATCCGGTCCAGCTTTTCCGGCGTCGCGATGAAGCGCGGGTCTACCGTCGCCGGGTCCGCTACCACCCGCAGGCGCAGGCAGGCGGGGCCGCCGCCGTTGGCCATGCTTTCGCGCAGGTCGTGCACGAAGAGGTGGCGGATCGGGCCGTTCCCGGCGACGTGCGCTTCCAGCCAGCGCCAGACCGAGGGCGTCTCGCGCGCTTCGCCGGGGAGCACCAGCGCGGCCTCTCCCGAGGGCAGCGTCACCAGCTGGGCGTTGAACAGGTACGAGGTGATCGCGTCCGCCAGGCTGACTTCGCTGGCGGGGACTTCGACGATCTCGATTTCCGGCAGCTTCGCGCGCAGCTCGGCATAGAGCGCATCGCGGTCGGCGAAAGCGAGTTCGTGGGTGAACAGCACCCGCTCGTTGGCCACGGCGACGACATCGTTGTGGAACGCGCCCGCCGCGATCGCCTCGTCCGACTGGCGGGCGAAGACAGTGCGCGTCGGCGAGAGGCCGTGAATGCGCGCGACGGCTTCGCTTGCCTCGCGATGCTGGCGGGCGGGGTAGGGGCCTCCGGTCACGCCATAGACGAAGACTTCGATGCCCGGCGTGTCGTGGCCCGCGCACAGCCGCATGTGATTGGCCGCGCCCTCGTCGCCGAAGGGCGCAGGGATCGGCGCGTGGACGGCGAAGTGCGCCTCGTTTGCGAAGGCGATCTGAAGTTGCGCCAGCGTTTCGCGCCATTCGTGGCTGCGGTGAGGCATCGTCACGAGGTTGGCGACGGTGAGGTGGCAGCGTCCGTCCGCCGTGTCTGCCGCGGGCGAGACCGTCGCCGCGTTCGCCGCCCACATCGAGGAGGCCGACAGGGAGTTGGCGCGCAGGACCGCGTCTGCGGCCTCGACCGTGGTGCCGAGCTGGTGCAGCCACACCTCGTCGGGGCGGCGCTGGGGGAGGAAGAAGCCCTGCGCCAGCCCGCGCTCGAGATTGGCGCGCATCTTCGCCAGCCCCTGCAGCGCGGCGGTGCGCGGGGCGGACACCTTGCCGAAGTTCTTCGTCGAGGCGAGGTTGCCCAGGCTTAGGCCTGCATAGTTGTGGCTGGGGCCGACGATGCCGTCGAAGTTGATCTCTGTGCGCATGGGATTGAGCCTAGCTGGATGGGGTTATTGCGCAAGGCCCACCCCGCTGCGACTAGCGCGCGAGGCTTGGCAGCTTGCTGCCTAGCCGCAGCGGGGTGGGTTAGGCGTTCACGCAGGCGCGACCGTCACCGCATCGCCCACGCCGACCCCCAGCAGCGCCGCCGCCGCCTCGTCCAGCGCGCCATCCTCGCTCACGCAGCCGAGGCAGGCACGGAATTCCGCCAGCCGCCCGGTCGCTATCAGGTGCGTCGGTTCGTCCTCCCGCACCGGGACCACCGCCGATACCGTCACCGTCTTCGCCTGTTTCACCGTGCGGATGCCATCGGTCTTCGCGATCATCGTCGGGCCGCCGTCGAAGATATCGATGTAGTTCTGGAAGGCGAAGCCCTCGCTTTCCAGCATCCGCATGGCCGGGCGGCCGGAATAGTGCGGCTGGCCCATCACCTGCCGTGCGCCTTCGGAGAGCAGCGCGGTGTAGATCGGGTGCTTGGGCATCAGGTCGGCGATGAACTGGTTGCCGTGCTTGGCGTTGAACTCGTCGGCGTCGCGGAAACTCATGTCGAAGAAGCGGCCCGCGAGGCCGTCCCAGAACGGCGAGTTGCCCGCATCGTCGATGGCACCGCGGAGTTCGGCCAGGGTCGTCTCGCCGAAACGCTCGCGGTGCATGGCGATGAACAGGTAGCGGCTGCGGGCCAGCAGCTTGCCGACGCCCGCCGAACGCTCGGTGGCGTCGAGATAGAGCCCGCCGACTTCACTCGCCCCGTCGAGGTCGGTGGAGAGGGTCAGCATCTCGGCGCGGAAGGTGCGGTCGAGTTCCTTGGAATGCTGGGTGATGCGGCCGATGCGGTAGGAATAGAACGGCAGCTCGGTGCCGACTTGCGAGAACGCCTGGCAGGTGCCGCGCACCTTCCCGGTTTTGGTGTCTTCGAGGATGAAGGCGAACAGGTCGTTGGCGATTTCGCCGTCGTCGCGGGCGAAGCATTTGGCGGCGCGTTCCAGCTTGCCTTTCAGCGTCGGCTTGTCGGGCGGCAGGTTGGTGAAGCCGCCGCCTGTGCCCTTGGCCATGCGGTAGAGCGCTTCGAGATCGCCTTCACGAGCGGTGCGCAGCAGGAAGGTCATGCGTGCAGTGCTCCCCTGTCGAGACGGTGCAGGACAAGGGCCGTAAGGCGGGCGCGGGCGTCTAGCGAACTGGCGATCATGAACTCCTGCGGTGAATGGATCGAGCCGCCCAGCACCCCCATGGTGTCGAGCACGGGAACGCCGCAGGCGGCGATGTTGTTGCCGTCGCACACGCCGCCGGTGTCCTGCCAGCGCATCGGCTGGCCGAGATCGGTGGCGGCTTTGCTGACGAGACCGAACAGCGCCTCGGTCTTCGGCGTGATCGGCTTGGGCGGGCGCGAGACGTGGCCGTGGAGGTGGATATGGACGTCGTGCACCGCGCTGACCTCGGCGACGGCGGCCTCCACCAGCGCGCGGGCGACTTCCGCCAGTTCCGGTGAGCGGGGGCGCATGTTGAAATGCAGGATCGCAAGGTCGGGCACGGTGTTGTTGGGCGCGCCGCCCTCGATCCGGGCGGGGTTGATGGTCAGCCCGTCACGAATGCCCGCCGCAAGCCGCAGCGCAAGGTCGCTGGCGGCGAGCACGGCATTGCGCCCGTCCTGCGGATTGCGCCCGGCATGGGCGGAAAGCCCGGTGACGACGGCGGCGTAATTGCCCGAACCCGGCCGCGCGCGGGCCATCGAGCCGTCGGGAAGGCCGGGCTCATAGGTCAGCGCGGCCAGCTTGCCTTGCGCCAATTGTGCGATCAGCGCGGCGGAGGACAGCGAGCCGGTCTCCTCGTCGCTGTTGATGAGCACGTCGTAGCCCATCATCGGCGTACCCTGCTCGAAGGCGAGAAGTCCGGCGAGCATCAGCGACAGGCCGCCCTTCATGTCGGCGGTGCCGGGGCCGTTCAGGGTGTCGTCGTCGAGCCATGCGCAGGTCTGGAACGGGTGCTCGCGGGCGTAGACGGTGTCCATGTGCCCGGTCAGGATCACCCGGTGGTCGGCCTCGGGGCGGACCGACAGGACGAGGTGGCGACCGTGGCCGACCTCGCGCAACTGGCCCTTGCCGTCGACTTTCTCGACCGGCGCGGGATCGACGAGGCGGACCTCGCCCGGCAGCGCGGAGAAGGCGTGGGCCAGCCGGTCGGCTATTGCCGCAAGGCCGTCGAGGTTGCCGGTGCCGCTGTTGATCGCGGCCCAGTCCAGCGTCCGGTCGAGGATCGGCGCACGCTCGATCGCTTCGAGCAGGTCCAGTTCCTCGCCCGAAAGCGCGCTCATGGCCTGAGCTTGCCGTTCAGGGCGCCTGCGTTGCCCGAGGCGTCCGCCGCCTCGAAGCTGGCGACCGGGTAGGCACAGTAATCGGCGGCGTAGTAGGCGCTCGGCCGGTGGTTGCCGCTCTCGCCAAGTCCGCCGAAGGGCATCGAGCCCGCCGCTCCGGTGGTCGGGCGGTTGCGGTTGACCACGCCCGCGCGGCATTCGACGAGGAAGCGCTCCCACAGTGCGTCGTCGGCGCTTACGAGCCCGGCGGAGAGACCGAAGCGGGTGTTGTTCGCGGCTTCCATCGCGGCGTCGAAGTCCGGCACGCGGCTGACCTGCAGGACGGGGGCGAAGATTTCCTCGTCCGGCACGAACACGCCGGTCACGTCGAGCATGGCGGGGGTGACGAAGGCGGCGGAGCGGCCCTCGACCCCGGTGAAGGGGCGGATGACCTGCGCGCCGCGTGTCACGAGGCCGTCGAAGCGGGCCTTCGCGGCGGCGGCAGCAGCATCGGAGATCAGCGGGCCAATCCACGGCTCGGGCGTCTCGTTCCAGGCACCGATGACGATGCGGTCGGCGAGGGCCGCGACGGCCTCCACCAGCGCGGAGCCGAACGCGTTGTCGGGAACGATCAGCCGCCGCGCGCAGGAGCAGCGCTGGCCGGTGGTGATGAAGGCCGACTGCACGACCACCGACGCGGCCTCGTCGACATCGCCGTCCCAGGCCACCAGCGGATTGTTGCCGCCCAGTTCGAGGGCGAGGATCACGTCGGGCCGGTCGGCGAAGACGCGCCGGAAATGCGCGCCCGCGCCCGCCGAGCCGGTGAAGAGCAGCCCGTCGATCGCGCCCGCGACCAGCGCCTCGCCGGTTTCGCGCCCGCCCTGGATGCACTGGAAGACGTGAGGATGGTCGGTCAGAGCCTCGGCCCAGCACTCGGCCATCAGCGCGCCGGTGGCGGGTGTCATCTCGGAGGGCTTGAAGACCACCGTGTTGCCCGCGAGCAGTGCGGGGATGATGTGGCCATTGGGCAGGTGGCCGGGAAAGTTGAACGGACCGAGCACCGCCATCACGCCGTGGGGACGGTGACGCAGCACGGCCTGCCCGAACGGCATGTCAGTGCGCTTCTCGCCCGCGCGCTCGGCCTGCGCCGCGATCGAGATACCGACCTTGCCGATCATCGAGGCGACCTCGGTGCGGGTTTCCCAGAGCGGTTTGCCGGTTTCGCGCGCGATGGTCTCGGCAAGCGCGTCCTTGCGGGCTTCAAGGGCGTCCTTGTAGCGTTGTGCCGCCTCTTTGTGGATTTCTGTCGGGCATGCCGACCACGCCGAAAACGCCTTGCGAGCCCGTAGCAGGGCGGCGGAAACTGATTCGGAATCGGCAACTTCGCCTTCCCAGACGAGTGTGCCATCTACCGGGTCGAAGGATTTGAGCGTGGTCATGCCTGCTCCCTCGTCACCGCGAAGATTCCGGTCGCATTGCCACTGTCGAACGTGAGGTCGAGGAGGCCGGTTTCCGGGTCGATGTCGCGCGAAATGAACTCGTAGAACGACCCCGGAACTTCGCGGATGACCTCGCTGCCGTCGGGCAGGCGGAAGGGCCGGGCGACTTTGTCGGCTAGGATGGCGGTCTGCCGCACGCGGCCATTGCGGGAAATCTCGACAGCTGGTTTCAGCGGATAACCCTCTGATTTCAAAGAATCAGCATGGCCCTCTACGTCGGGGACGCGGGTGGTCGCATGGTTGAAAGCATTGCCCTCGGTGGCGATCCAGGCACCTTCCTTGCTATGCTCCAGCAGCGCTTCGTAATCCGCCAGCGTCGGGGCAGCGTGCTGCCGGTCGAAGGCACGCAAGGCCCCGCGCAGAATGGTCACCCCGTCCTCGATCGAACAGTCCCCATCGCGCGCGAGCACATCGAGTGCCGCCCACTCGGCCTCCCCCAAGGGATCGACGGAAGCGCCGAATATGGCGGCCGCGGCGGCCTGTGCGGTGTCGGGAAGCTGGTCGATGTGCAGTTCGGAGACGAAGAACTGCGGCACGGAGGCGGGCAGGTCGACCTGCACATAGGCGCGCCCGGTCATCGTCAGCGCGGGCAGGGGGTAGAGCCCGCGCACTTC
>NZ_BAAILP010000211.1:32875-51303 GCF_054589055.1 Novosphingobium sp. 11B
AGCGCGCCGGTCGCGCCGTCGATCGTGCGCAGGGCGCCGTGGTCGAAGACGATCGGTTCACCGGCGGCGCGCATCCGCTCGATATAGCGGGCGGCGGTCGGTACTCGCTCCAAAAGGTCGAGGAAAAGCGCGGCGTTGAGCGCCATGGCCACTTGCGCGCGGCTGGCGCGCTCGGCCGATCCGGCCAGTTCCGGTGCGATCTGAAGCGTCTCCAGAGCCTCTCGCGCCTTGGCCTCACCGACAATCGGCGCGAGCAGGCGAGCGAGTGTTCCGAAGTCTGAAAATGCAGGAATCATCGATCCCCCGTTGTTCATTTATTGCGTGTACGGGAAACATAGGAAAGCCACTTGCGGAAGTCCATGCCCCGGCAAAAGAAGCTGCCGAAGCAGCATCTTTGTGTTTTCACGGTAGGCGCTTAGAAGGCCATCAGGTCAATTGACGGAGCGGGTTATGTCTTTTCTCGAAAGGCTCGGCGTGAGCCTGCCCCTCATTCAGGCACCGATGGCCGGGACCAGCACTCCGCTGCTGGCGGCGGAAGTCTCGAATGCCGGGGCGCTCGGCTCGATCGGCGTCGGCGCGACGGATGCTGGCGGCGCGCGGGCCATGATCGGGGAACTGCGCGAGCGTACGGATCGCCCCTTCAACGTGAACCTGTTCGTCCATCGCACGCCAGTTGCCGACGCCGCATGCGAGGCGGCGTGGCTGGACTGGCTGCGCCCGCTCTTCGCCGAGTTCGGGGCCGAGCGGCCACAAACTCTGCAATCGCCTTATACGAGTTTCGCGGATGATCCTGCGATGCTGGCGATGTTGCTGGAGACCCGGCCGCCGGTGGTGAGCTTTCATTTCGGCCTGCCCGCCGCCGATGCCATCGCCGCCTTGCGCGAGCGGGGCATCGTGATGCTGGCGACGGCGACGAACATCGATGAGGCGCGCGCCATCGCGGCAGCCGGGATTGACGCCGTGGTCGCGCAAGGAATCGAGGCGGGCGGTCATCGCGGTATGTTCGATCCCGGAGCGCCCGATCCCGGGCTCGGCACTATGGCGCTGACGCGGCTGCTGGTGCGCGAAACCCGACTGCCGGTGATTGCCGCGGGCGGCATCATGGACGGCGCCGGGATCGCCGCCGCGCTCGATCTCGGCGCGGTGGCGGCGCAACTCGGGACCGCCTTCATCGACTGCCCGGAATCGGCGGCGGACGAGGGCTATCGTGCAGCGCTCAAGGGGCCGGGTGCGTGGCACACGACACTGACGCCGCTGGTGTCGGGGCGCCCCGCGCGGGCGCTGGCGAACCGGTTCACGGCGCTCGCAGCAGAGGTGGGCGGGCGGCAGGTGCCGGACTATCCGATCACCTATCACGCCGGGAAGGCGCTGAATGCTGCGGCCAAGGCGAAGGGCGAGTACGGGTTCGGAGCGCAGTGGGCCGGGCAGGGCGCACCGCTGGCGCGGACAATGCCTGCAGCCGAGATGGTCGCGGTTCTGATGGCGGAACTGAAAGCCGCGAGGACGCGGGGCTAGCCCGGATCCGCGATCTTTCACCCATTTCCCGTCACCCTGAACTCGTTTCAGGGTCCATTTCGCCGATAGTGCGGTAGCTGGATCAGCAAACCGACAGCGCGGCGTAAGCAGCGACGCTCCGGCACCAATTGCTCGATGGACCCTGAAACGAGTTCAGGGTGACGGGGGCGTTACAGGTGTGGGAGGGCGTGGTTCCGGCTCGGGAACCACGCCCTCAAATCCCCATCACCCGTGCGCGCCGAACTCGTTCGCCAGCGCGGTGGTGATCCGCAACGACAACGCATAGGACCGCGCGATCGGGTCGATGAAGTCCTTGTGGATCTGCGCATAGCCCGTCGCGCTGGAATCCGGGTAGTCGCTGGGGGCGTCCACCGCGAAGTCGCTGATCGAGGGGAAATGCACCGGGAAGGCGCGGCGCAGCTGGGCCAGGCCGTCCTCGACGCGCAGGGTGAAGAACATCTCCAGCACGTCGTCGCGGCTGATGTCGTTGGCGCGGCTGAACTGCGGGGTCATCACCGAGCGCAGGAACATGTGCTGGAACAGCGCGATGCGCAGCGCATGGAGCACGCCGAGCGAACGGCGCGTATGCTCGCGGTCGGCCTGCGGAGCCTCGTCCGGGACGAGATCGAGCAGGCGGTGCAGCTTCAGCGCATCGACCCGCAGGCGCGAGGCAAGGCGACGGTAGACGCCGGCACGGTCGTCCTTGGTCAGGTACTCGGCCAGCTTGAGGCAGGCGTCGGCGATGTTCTCCTCACCGCCGCGATAGGGGCGGCTGGCCCAGTAGGCCGAGTTGAACAGCTCGCCATAAGCCGAGACGGTCTTGATCGAGGCCAGCGCATTGGCGGCGCGGGCAAGGCGCACGATCTGGCGGCCGCGTGCGGATTCGCGCAGGAGCCCGGCGATTTCCTCGCGGTTGCCGTCCGCTGCGGTGCCGATCCCGGCGATCACGTTCACCGGATAGCCCAGCTGCTGCAGGATCGCGTTATGCGGGATCGCGCGGATCTGGCGCAGGTTCATCGACCGGTCGGAGGCAAGGTCCGACTGGCGGCGCGACTTGCGGCTGCCGGTGTCGTTCAGCAGCCCGAGCCCGAACGCGGTGATCGCGCGGCTGTAGGTCGAGCTTTCCAGATGCTCGTGCTGGACCGAACGGATCGCGCGGTAGAAGTCGAGGCTGAGGTCGGTGCGGCGGTAGAACAGGTCCGTCGGCACGTTGACGTCGGCATCCCACAGCGGGCGCTCGGCCATGCGGGTGAGGGTGGCCAGCGCCAGTTCGTCCGAGCCGAACCAGAGGTAGCCGTCGCCGCCCTGGAAGCTGACTTCGGGCTCCAGCCTGATCCCTGCGCGCAGGAAGCGGCGGCGCGCCCAGGGCGAGAGCTGCCAGTCGAACCGGTCGTCGATGCTGGAGGGGTGGCAGCCCCGGCCCATCGATTCGCCGCCGGTGTTGAAGATCAGCGCGCAGACGTCGGACAGGCCGTTGGCGGCCATGGCTTCCGACAGTCGGCCCTGCAGGCGTTCGATGGCGAGCGCGGCAGGCACCTGACCGACGAAGCGGCCCGCGTCGGAGAAGCCGGTCTGGATCGAAACTCGGCCGCGCCGCCTTGCGTAGTCGCGGTAGGCAGGCTCGGCGAGAACGGCGTCGAGGAAGCGGCCGCCGTGTTCCAGCGCGGTCTCGGTCTCGAATAGGGGCGAGACATCGACCTTGTCGTCGATCCCGAACATGCGCGCGAAGTAGAGCGCGGCGAGCACGGTGGTCGGCTCCTCGCACTCGGCCACCAGCATGCGGATCGGCGCGTCGGCGTCGATGTGGCCGAGGATCTGCGCCATCGCGAGGAACTGGCGCACGGCGGTGCTGTTCTCGATCGCGAGCGCGGCGAAGTTGGACTTGAGCGGCTTCACTTCGGCCAGCAGCTCGCGCATGCGGACCAGCGCGGCCTGACTGGCAAGGCTGAGCTTGCCGTCCGGATCGATGCGGCGGCGGATCGCGTTCTGCAGCTGCGAGGCGTTCACGCGGAAGTGGATGCCGCCCATGCCGAGGCCGTCGGCGCGCATCGCGGCAGCGGTGACGAGGAGGGTGCGGGCCTGCTCCTGATCGGCGTGGCGGGCTTCGTCCTCAAGCCGGGTGATCACGCCTTCGAGGCTGATGATCTTGTCGGCGTGCTCGGCGGTGAGGCCGTTGGCGGCGGCAGACAGCGCCTCGGGATCGGTGAGATCCTGCTTGAACGCGGCGACGGCCTCTGCGGTGTGGGCGTGGGCGCGGGAGAGCTGTGCGGCGATGTCCGGTGCGGCCTGCTCCAGCGCTTCGGCGTAACCGGCCAGACGCTGGGCCTTTTCCTCGAGCCGGTAGCGGATCGAGGTGGACCACGAGATGTCGGTGCGGCCGTCCATGTCGTAGCCGACCCAGTGGGCGAAGCGCACCGGCATCGGGTTCAGGCCCTTCCAGCGCTTCGGCCAGCGGGCGGCGGCAAGGTCGAACAGCCGGGCGTTGATGCGATCACGCGCCTTCTGGCCGCGTGCCATCGCCGTCATGGCGGCTTCATGCTCGGAATCGAGCGTGATCGTGTCGCGCGCAGGCGAGGCGACGCAGACCGAGGCCACGCTGAAATCGCCGTTGGAGGCGGACGTGGTGACGGCTTCGGTTTGCGCGGCGGTCAGCAGGAAGGTCGGGTGCGCGGTGAAGACGACGTGCGCTGCCGGGCGCTGCCAGCGCACGGCGAAGGCGGTGAAGTCGTCGTCATCGGCGGTCTTGGCGGCAAGGGCGTCGAGCGCCTTGTCGTTCTCCGCGATGGGCATGGTGCCGAGAATGCGGTCGAGCCGGGAGGCGCGGGCACGCAGGCCCTCGCAGTCCATCTCGGAGACGAGCGCCTCGATGTCGTCAAGGGACATCTCGCCGTTCTCCAGCGCCCGCGACAGTTCCAGGCCGAGCTGGAACACGGGGTTGAACAGCGGCGTCACCGCCGTGAGCTTGTGCAGCTCCTTGAGGCGGGCGTCGAGAGCATCGACGGTGCCCAGCGCCAATGCGCCCGTGCCCCCGGCCGCCATCAGCGAACCAGCCCCGCTGCGAGGCGCGCTTCGGCTTCGATCTTGGCTACGTCCGGCTTGCCCTTGGGGACCATCCAACTGCCGCCGACGCAGATCACCGCGTCCAGCGCCAGCCATTCCGGCGCATTCTGCGGGGTGACGCCGCCGGTTGGGCAGAACTTCGCGGCCATCAGCGGGGCGGAGATCGCCTTCAGCGCGGGCGGGCCGCCGGCTGCCATCGCCGGGAAGAACTTCAGGCGGTCGAACCCGCATTCCAGCGCGAACATCACGTCGCTGGCGTTGGCGGTGCCGGGAAGGAAGGGGATCTTCGACTTGTAGGCGGCTTCGGCGAGGTTCGGCGTCAGGCCGGGCGAGACGATGAACTCGGCGCCCGCGTCGATCGAACGCTTGAGGTCGTCCGGCGTCAGCACCGTGCCCGCGCCGACGACGGCGCCGGGGACCTGCTTCATCACCTTGATCGCCTCGATCGCGCATTCGGTGCGCAGCGTCACCTCCAGCGCGGGCAGGCCGCCGGCGACGAGCGCCTCGGCGATCGGCAGGGCGTGCTCGATGTCCTCGATGACCAGAACCGGGATCACCGGGGCGAGGCGCATGACCTTTTCGACGGCTTCGGATACGGTAGTCATTACTGGAGGTGCTCCCTTGCGAAGGCGGCCGCTGCGCCAAACAGGCCGGGCTGCGGATGAGTGATGAGCTTGACGGGCAGGGTGGCCATCAGGCCGGCGAAGCGGCCCTTGGCGCGGAACCGCTCGGCAAAGCCCGAGGTCTTGATGGTTTCGCGGATGCGGTAGCCAAGGCCACCGGCGATGACGACGCCGCTCGCGCCCTGGGCCAGCGCGCAGTCGCCCGCCGCCGCGCCGAGCGCGAGGCAGAAACGGTCCACGGCGGCGACGGCAAGGCTGTCCGTGCCTTCCGCGGCGGCGGTCCAGATCTGCACGTCGGTCAGTTCGTGGATGGCCTTGTGCTCCATCGCGGCGAGGGTCGCGTAGATATCGACGATGGCCGGGCCGGAGACGACGCGCTCCACCGAGACGCGGGTGTGGCGCTTGCGCAGGCGGGCGAGGATCGCGTCCTCGATCTGGTCGAGCGGGGCGTAGTCGGTGTGGCCGCCCTCGGTCGCCTGGACGTGGTAGCCGCCCCCCTCTGATTTAGGACGGCCATCGCGGTAGAGGTGCGCCACGCCAAGGCCGGTGCCGGGGCCGAGGATGCTGAGCGTGCCCGATGCGGGCAGTGCCTCGTCCGGGCCGGTCAGATAGAGGAAGTCGCTCTCGTCCGCGCAGGCGACGGCGTGGGCGACGGCCGCGAAGTCGTTGATGATGGTCTGGCGCGTGGGGCCAAGCATCTCCTGGATCTTCGCGGGGCGCAGGATCCAGGGGTTGTTGGTGAACTTGATGACCTCGTTGCCGACCGGGCCTGCCACCGACATGGCGACGGCATTGGGTAGGGTGCCGCCGTTCATGGCGCGGAACGCCTCCCACGCCAGCTGGAAGCTGCCGTGGTCCTTGGTGTGCAGGGTGGCGGGTTCGCCAAGCGTGATCCGGCCGTCATCGCCGATAGTGGCGATGGCGAAGCGGGCGTGAGTGCCGCCGATGTCGACGGCTACGATTTCCGTCGTCACAGCCCGGCAACCTCCAGCATCGACGAACCGCCGTGTTCGGCGCTCGACGCGTTGATGCGGAACATCGCGAAGAGTTCGCGGCCGGTGCCCATCGCGGGCGGCGGGGTCGGCGCGGGTTCGCGGCCCGAGAGGTCGGCGGTGGTGGAGATCGTGCCGTCCTCTGCCGAGAGACGCACGATATCGCCATCGCGCAGGTACGCCAGCGGGCCGCCTGCGAAGGCTTCCGGGGTGACGTGGATGGCGGCGGGCACCTTGCCCGAAGCGCCCGACATGCGCCCGTCCGTCACGAGCGCGACCTTGTGGCCGCGATCCTGCAGGACGCCCAGCGGCGGGGTCAGCTTGTGCAGCTCGGGCATGCCGTTGGCGCGCGGGCCCTGGAAGCGGACGACGACGATCACGTCCTTGTCCAGCTCACCGGCCTTGAATGCCTTGGCGACGCCTTCCTGATCGTCGAACACGCGGGCTGGCGCCTCGATCGTCCAGCGTTCGGCATCGACCGCGCTGGTCTTGAAGGTGCCGCGGCCCAGGTTGCCGTCCACCAGACGCATGCCGCCATCGGGCAGGAACGGGTTGGAGACCGGGCGCAGCATCGTGTCGTCGCCGCTGACCGCCGGGGCGGGGGTCCAGCCGAGTTCGCCATCGACCATCACCGGCTCGTCCGCGTAAGCGCTCATGCCGCCTTCGGCCACGGTCAGGATGTCCCGGTGAGCGAGGCCGCTGTCGAGCAGCTCGCGGATCACCCAGGCCATGCCGCCCGCCGCGTGGAAGTGGTTCACGTCGCCCGAGCCGTTGGGATAGGCGCGGGTGATGAGCGGGACCACGCCCGAAAGCTCGTCGAAGTCCTGCCAGTCGATCAGGATGCCGCCCGCGCGCGCCATGGCGGGCAGGTGGATCGCGTGATTGGTCGAGCCGCCGGTGGCGAGCAGACCGGCGATGGCGTTGACGATCGCCTTTTCGTCCACGACCTTGGCCATCGGGCGATAGTCCTCGCCCTTGCGGGTCATCGCCGCCAGACGGTGCGTGGCCGAGCGGGTCAGCGCAGTGCGCAGAGGGGTGTTCGGCGGCACGAACGCGGCGTTCGGCATGTGCAGCCCCATCATCTCCATCATCATCTGGTTGGAGTTGGCGGTGCCGTAGAAGGTGCAGGTGCCCGGCGAGTGATAGCTGGCGCTTTCGCTGGCGAGCAGTTCCTCGCGGCCGACCTTGCCTTCGGCGTAGAGCTGGCGGACCTTCTGCTTCTCCTTGTTGGAGATGCCGGTGGGCATCGGGCCGGACGGCACGAAGATCGCGGGCAGGTGGCCGAAGCGCAGCGCGCCGATGACGAGGCCGGGGACGATCTTGTCGCAGATGCCCAGCAGCGCCATGCCGTCGAACATCGCGTGGGACAGGGCGACGCCGGTGGACAGCGCGATGACGTCGCGGCTGAACAGCGACAGCTCCATGCCGTCGAAGCCCTGCGTTACGCCGTCGCACATGGCGGGCACGCCGCCCGCGACCTGGGCCGTGGCGCCCACTTCACGCGCGAACAGCTTCATCTGCTCGGGGTAGCGGCCGTAGGGCTGATGCGCCGAGAGCATGTCGTTGTAGGCGGTGACGATGCCGAGGTTGACCGCCTTGTTCCCGGCGATCGTCGCCTTGTCCTCGCCCGAGGCGGCGAAGCCGTGCGCGAGGTTGGAGCACGAGAGGAAGCTGCGGTCGGAATGGCGGTCCGTCTCGCGGGCGATCATGTCGAGATAGCGCGCGCGGCTGTCCTTCGACCGTTCGATGATACGGTCGGTGACGCGCGCGACCACCGGGTGGAGGTTGGTCATGGTCTACTCCTGGTCTTTCGCGACATCCGGCTTCTTCCCGCCCCGCATGTGCGCGGGACGGTAACCGGTGTCAATCGCTATATTCCGGCCCGTATGGGCCTGCTCAAGCAAACTTCGGTGCTGGCACGAGGTCACTCGTGCCAGGTTACTCCGTCACGTTCGGCGAGGGCGATCGCGGCGGACGGCCCCCAGCTTCCTGCAGTGTAAGTCTTGGGCTCCTGCGCCTGTTCCTCCCAGCCGGAGCGGATCGCGTCGATCCATTCCCATTGGGCTTCCACTTCGTCGCGGCGCACGAACAGGGTCTGGTCGCCTTCGATGAGGTCGAGCAGCAGGCGTTCGTAGGCGATGCGGCGCTGGTGGTCGGCGAAGGCGTCGGGGCGGGTGATCGCCAGCGGCACCGAGCGCAGGCCGTAGCCGTCGCGGTCCAGCCCCGGCACCTTGGCCATGAGCGAGAGGGTGATGTTCTCTTCCGGCTGGATGCCGATGACGAGGCGGTTGGGCACCGTCTTCGCGCCGCGACCGTGGAAGATCGAGTGCGGCACGTCGCGGAACTGCACGACGATCTCGGTCGTGCGCTTGGGCAGGCGCTTGCCGGTGCGCATGTAGAAGGGCACGCCCTGCCAGCGCCAGTTGTCGATGAAGCCCTTGATCGCGACGAAGGTTTCGGTGTTCGAATCCTTGCCGAGTTCTTCATCATAGCCGGGCACGGCCTTGCCGGTGATCGCGCCTGCGCGGTACTGGCCGGTGACGGTTTCCTCGGGCTTCACCTTGCGCAGCGAGTGGAGAACCTTGACCTTCTCGTTGCGGATCGAGGTGGCATTGTACGAAACCGGCGGCTCCATCGCCACGAGCGCGAGCAACTGGAGCATGTGGTTCTGCACCATGTCGCGCAAGGCGCCGCTGTCGTCGTAGTAGGCGACGCGCGATTCGAGGCCCACGGTCTCGGCCACGGTGATCTGCACGTGGTCGATGTGCGCGGCGTTCCACAGTGGCTCGAACATCAGGTTGGCGAAACGCAGCGCCAGGATGTTCTGCACTGTCTCCTTGCCGAGATAGTGGTCGATCCGGAAGATCCGGTCCTCGGGGAAGGCGCTGGCCACCGCGTCATTGATGACCTTGCTCGATGCGAGGTCCACCCCGAGCGGCTTTTCGAGCCCGATGCGCACGTTGCCGCTGGCAAGGCCGCTCTTCTCCAGACCGTGGATGGTCGGTTCGAACAGGCTGGGCGCGGTGGACAGGAAGATCGACAGGCCCTGCTTCGGGGTGCCCACCTTCTCGGCCAGCGCATGGAAGCTGTCGATGTCGTTGGCGTCGAGCGGCTGGTAGCTCAGCCGGTTGAGGAACTGCGCCAGGCTGCCTCGGCGACCGGCGGGCAGGAACTGCTCCAGCGATTCGCGCGCGAAGTTGCGGAAGCCCTGGTCGTCCATGTCCGACCGGGCGGTGCCGATGATTTCGATGTCAGGACCCAGCAGGCCTTCCGCGTCGAGCGCGCAAAGCGAGGGGAGGAGCATCCTGCGTGAAAGATCGCCCGTGGCGCCGAAGAGGAGCAGGCGATCGGAAGTGAATTGCGTCACGGTACCCTTTCCACCGGACGACCGCGCTCCTCCTCGCAGCCGTTGATGATTGTTCTCAAGGCTGCACGGCGTCATGTCCACTTGTGGGCGGACCGCCATGCGGTTGCGCCATAACAAAGGCCGCCGCCGAGCGCTAGGGCGCTGAAGGCATGCAAGCACGTTTTCCAAACTCGCCGAGGGGCGAATGGACACGGAAATGTCATTTCCGGCGTTGGTGAATACGAATGTTGCAACAATAGTGTCTTGGAACCATGTCACGCGCGGATTTGAATCTTCGGTGCACACCCACCGCGACCTCAGGAGCATTACAGGCATGAGCATCGAGGGCGTCCACCTCCTCGAACACCTCCAGACCCCCGCGATGATGATCGTGCGGGGGCAGGTGCGCTTCGCCAACAGCGCGGCAAAGGCACTGCTGGGCGCCCATATCGTCGGGCAGGACGTGCGCATCGCCATTCGCGAGCCGCGCGCGGTCGCCGCGATTCTCAGCGACGAGGGCGGCTCGGCGCGGGTGAAGGGGCTGTCCACCGGCGGGTCGGTGTGGGAGGTCGACTGCAAGGTCGTCGGCCTCTACGAGCGGCTGGTCAGCCTCTACGACTTGTCGGAGCGGGTCAGCGTGGCCAAGTCCCACGCCGATTTCGTCGCCAATGCCAGCCACGAACTGCGTACCCCGCTCGCCAGCGTCATCGGCTACTGCGAGACGCTCATGAACCCCAAGGCGGGCGGCGACGAGGCGTTGCGCAACCGCTTCCTGGGCACCATCCGCCATGAGGCGCAGCGGATGCAGGCGCTGATTTCGGACCTCATGTCGCTTTCGCGGATCGAGGCGGTGAAGCACGAGGCGCCTTCTGACACCGTCGATGTCGTCGCACTGGCGCATGAAGTGGCGGGCGAATTCAAGGGCACGATGGAAGTCCATGTCCGGGCCAACCAATCCGAAGCGGTCATCGCGGGCGATCGCGGCCAGCTTTCGCAGGTCCTGCGCAATCTCATCGACAATGCGCGCAAGTATGCGAAGCCCGAAGGCCCCGTGGAAGTGTCCGTGGAGGCCGCCAGCACCGGCTGGGTGCTCGTCACCGTGCGCGACGAGGGCGAGGGCATCGGCCCCGAACACCTGCCGCGCGTGACCGAGCGCTTCTACCGCGCCGATACCAGTCGCAGCCGCGCGGTGGGCGGAACCGGGCTGGGCCTGTCGATCGTCAAGCACATCGTCGAGCGCCACCGTGGCCGCTTCGACATCGAGAGCCGGCAGGGCGTGG
This sequence comes from Novosphingobium sp. 11B, assembly GCF_054589055.1. Taxonomy (NCBI): domain Bacteria; kingdom Pseudomonadati; phylum Pseudomonadota; class Alphaproteobacteria; order Sphingomonadales; family Sphingomonadaceae; genus Novosphingobium; species Novosphingobium sp. 11B. Next base: position 43,692 of record NZ_BAAILP010000211.1, read on the forward strand.
GCACGACCGCCTCGCTGATGCTGCCGCTGCGCGCGGAGAGCTGATCGAGCGGGGGCCGGTGTTGCGCACCCCGTCCGGCTAACTCGCTTCGCTCGCAAGCGTACGCCCTCCCGCAAGCGGGAGGGCGTACGCTTGCCTCTCCCCTCCCGCTTGCGGGAGGGGCTGGGGGTGGGCGGCGCGACGTCATCAAAGTGTCATTCTATGGACATATTCGCGTCATCGAAATGACGCGAATCCTGAACCCAATCGTGATGCAATCCGCAGCCATGCAAAGATTGCCCGTTTCCGCCATGGCGCTCGTCGCCGCCCTGGGCTGGGTTTCACCGGTCCTGGCGCAGCCCGCCGATTCGGTCACCCAGGCGGACCTCGCCGCCATGCGCGCGCAGATGGAGGCGATGGCGCAGCGTATCACCTCGCTCGAGGGGCAGCTTGCGGCGGCGAAGGGCGCGGCGTCGCAGACCGCGACTCCGCTTCCGAATGCGGCCGCGGCGCCGGTTCCAGCTCTCGCGGCAGGGCCGGCCACGCCCGCTGAGGCTCCTATGCCTGCCCCGGCAGCCAGCTCGATCCCGGCGAAGCTTGCCAAGACCGCGAGCGGCATCAAGCTGCGCGGCTATACCCAGATGCGCTTCAACGAGATCATCTCGGGCGACAAGGACGCGCCTTCAGGCCGCTCGCGCCTGCGGTCGGTACAGGACGGCAGCATCGGCCCGGACAGCAACTTCTTCTTCCGCCGCATCCGTCTCGTGATGCAGGGCGACCTCGGCCACGGCGTCTCGTTCTACCTGCAACCCGACTTCGCCAGCGCGGTCAACAACCAGTCCTCGGGCGAACGGCGCGACAACTTCCTGCAGCTGCGCGATGCCTACGTGGACGTCGCGCTCGACAAGGCGCAGCGCCTGAAGCTGCGTTTCGGCCAGTCCAAGGTGCCGTTCGGGTGGGAGAACCTGCAGTCCTCCTCCAACCGTGTGCCGCTCGACCGCACCGACGCGATCAACGCCGGAGTGCCCAGCGAGCGCGACCTCGGCATCGTCGCCTACTACACGCCGGACCGCGTGCAGGCGATCTGGGACGAACTGGAAGCGGGCGGGCAGAAGCTTTTCGGCAATTACGGCGCCTTCGGCTTCGGCGTGTTCAACGGGCAGGGCGTCAACCGGCAGGAGCGCAACGAGAGCCTGATGTCGGTGGCGATGGCGACATGGCCGATGCGGCTCGACGGTATCGGGCTGGACGGGCAGGTGCTCGAAGTGGGCGGCTCGCTGATGCACAACAAGGTGAAGCCGGAAGTGCGCGCGGGCGGGGTGACGGCGCAGAACTTCACCGAACGCCGCGCGGTGGCGCACGCGATCCTCTATCCGCAGCCCTTCGGCATCCAGGCCGAATGGACTTTCGGGCGCGGTCCGCAGTTCGATACCGGAACGCAGACGATCGAATCGCACAATGCCAGCGGCGGCTACGTAATGCTGATGTACCGCGTGCCGGACTTCGGCGCGGGGCGGGTCATCCCCTATGCGCGGTGGGAACGCTACAAGGGCGGCTGGAAGGGTGCGGTCAATGCGCCGCGTCTCGATACCAACGATATCGAGCTGGGCGTGGAATGGACGCCGGTGAAGCCGATCGAGTTCACGCTCGCCTATGCCCGCATGAAGCGTGCCGAGGCCGACGAACGCCGCGCCGGACAGGCCGAAGGCGACGTCCTGCGCGCCCAGATCCAGTGGAATTATTGAGGCCTGCGCGCAGGATTTTCGAGACACCCCCCCTTAGTCACGTTATTGACGCAAAAGTGTCATCAAAGACCAATAGGGGGCAGTTCAAGATCAAAGCCCAAGGGGGTTTACCAATGCGTTCGACCAAGACCTTCATTTTCGCTGCCGTCTCGCTTGCCGCTCTCAGCGCTTGCGGTGGTTCGGGTGGTTCCTCGGCCGGTTCGCGCGATTTCGTGCGCGCCGTCGGTTCTTCGACCGTATACCCCTTCGCCACCGCCGTGGCCGAGGGTTACGCCAAGGCGGCGGGCGTGAAGTCGCCGGTCATCGAATCGACCGGGACGGGCGCGGGCATGAAACTGTTCTGCGCCGGTGTCGGCGCCCAGCACCCCGACATCGAGGACGCCTCGCGCCGGATCAAGAAGTCCGAGTTCGAGGAATGCCAGAAGAACGGCGTCAAGGAGATCGTCGAGGTCCAGGTCGGCATCGACGGCATCGCCTTCGCCGAATCGAAGAGTGGTCCCGGCTTCCAGCTGACCCCGACCGACATCTACAAGGCGCTGGCGGCCAATCCCTTTGGCAAGCCCAACACCGCGAAGACCTGGAAGGACGTCAATCCGTCGCTCCCCGCCGAGCCGATCCTCGTCTACGGCCCGCCCTCGACCTCGGGCACGCGTGACGCGCTCAAGGAACTGATCCTCGAGGCCGGTTGCAAGACCGATGCCGCCACCAAGGCGCTCAAGGACAGCGACAAGAACAAGTACGAGGCGATCTGCCACGACATCCGCGAGGACGGCCCCTACGTGGACGCCGGCGAGAACGACAACCTGATCGTCCAGAAGATCTCGCAGAACGCCAAGGCCATTGGCATCTTCGGCTACTCGTTCCTCGAAGAGAACCCGGACAGCCTGAAGGGCATCCCGATGTCGGGCGTGACCCCGACTTACGCGACGATCTCGGACTACTCGTACCCCGGCGCGCGTCCGCTCTACATCTACGTCAAGAAGCAGCACCTCGGCCCGATCAAGAGCCTGCAGGGCTACGTCGCCGAGTGGGTGAAGTCGTGGGGCGCCGACGGCCTCCTGCAGAAGAAGGGCATGGTCATCGCGCCCGAGGACGTGCGTAAGAAGAGCGCCGAAATCATCGCGAACATGACCCCGCTCGATCCGTCCGAGCTGAAGTAAGAACCCACTACGGTGCTTCGATCCCTTGCATCGTCATTGCGAGCGGCGCAGCCGCGCGGCAACCCAGGACAGGTGCAAACCGCCCTGAGTTGCTTCGGCCTGCGGCCTCGCAATGACGGCGTGGATGGAGCGCCCGGTATGAACAAGGGGCCGATGGGCCAGTCATGATACTTACCGGAGTTCTCCTGGCCGTCCTCGGCCTCGGCCTTGTCGGCTGGTTCGCCGCGCGCGGCCGGGCGCGGCTGCTCTATACCGGCCGGGGGTCGATGCACTCGATGCCCGCCTATCACGGCTGGCACCTGGCGCTGTGGATCGTCGCCCCGGCGCTGGTCGCCTGGCTGGTGTGGCAGGCGGTGATGCCGGGCCTCGTCGAGGGTGCGGTCTTCGCCACGCCCGCCGCACACGGGTTGCCGACCGATCCGTTCCAGCTCGGCGCCATCGTCGCCGAGGCGCAGACCATCGCCTCCGATCCGGGCGCCGTCGCCTTCAACCCGGAGGCGCAGGCGCTGGTCGAGCCGTTCCGGCAGACGCAAGTCAAGTTCGGCCTGATCGGCGCGGTGATCGTGCTGATCGTCGCCTTTGCGGGCGGCGCCTTTGGCTTCACGCGCATCCGTCCTGACTTCAAGGCGCGTACCCATGTCGAGCGCTTGGTGCTGGGCGTGCTGCTGGCGGCCTCGCTGCTGGCGATCCTGACCACCTTCGGCATCGTCGCTTCGCTGGTGTTCGAGGCGGGCATGTTCTTCAAGGACGTGTCGCCGATCGCCTTCCTCACCGGCACCCACTGGTCGCCCGCGAGCACCATGGGCGACAACATCAACAACAACTTCGGCGCGGTGCCGCTGTTCTGGGGCACGATCTACATCGGCGCGATCATCGCCATGGTCGTCGCGATCCCGCTCGGCCTGATGAGCGCGATCTACCTGACGCAGTACGCCACGCGCGACGTGCGCAAGTGGGTGAAGCCGCTCCTCGAAATCCTCGCGGGCATTCCCACGGTTGTCTACGGCTACTTCGCCGCGCTGACGGTCGCCCCGCTGATCCGCGACTTCGCTGCTTCGCTGGGCATGGCCAACCCCTCGACCGAGAGTGCGCTCGCCGCTGGTCTGGTGATGGGTGTGATGATCATCCCGTTCGTCTCCTCGATGGCCGACGACGCGCTGGCGGCCGTGCCCCGCGCGATGAGCGACGGTTCGCTGGCGCTCGGTGCCACCCGGTCGGAGACGATCAAGAAGGTGCTGCTCCCCGCCGCGCTGCCCGGCATCGTCGCGGGCGTGATGCTGGCGATCAGCCGCGCCATCGGCGAGACGATGATCGTCGTCATGGCCGCCGGTGCCGCAGCCAACCTTTCGGCGAACCCGTTCGCCTCGATGACGACCGTGACCTACCAGATCGTCCAGATGCTGACCGGCGACCAGGAGTTCAACAGCCCCAAGACGCTGTCGGCCTTCGCGCTCGGCCTGGTGCTGTTCATCGTCACTCTCATCCTCAACATCGTCGCCCTGCGCGTCGTGAAGCGGTTCCGCGAAGCCTATGAGTAAGTCAGACTGGAATTCGCCCGAGGCGGTCCGCCGCCTCGCGAAGCGCCACGCCGCCGAGAAGCGCTTCAAGCTCGTCGGGCTGGGCGCGATCGTCCTGAGCCTCGGGTTCCTGGCGCTGCTGCTCGTCATCATGCTGAAGAACGGCGTCGCCGGGCTCGACTGGGACTTCCTGTCCGGCTCGGACTCGACCGATGCCACCACCGCAGGCGTGTGGGGCGCGGCCAAGGGCTCGCTGCTCACCATGATGGTGACGCTGCTGCTCAGCTTCCCGATGGGCGTGCTCGCCGCGATCTATCTGGAAGAGTTCGCGCCTAAGAAGAAGTGGATCGAGTGGGTCGAGGTGTCGATCAACAACCTCGCCGCCGTGCCTTCGATCATCTTCGGCCTCTTGGGCCTGGCGGTGTTCATCAACACCTTCCAGATGCCGCGTTCCTCGCCGCTGGTCGGCGGTCTGACGCTGGCGCTGATGACGATGCCGGTCATCGTCATCTCGGGCCGCAACGCGATCAAGGCCGTCCCGCCCTCGATCCGCGAGGCCGCCTACGGCATCGGCGCGAGCAAGGTGCAGACGACGTTCCACCACGTCCTGCCGCTGGCGCTGCCGGGCATCCTGACCGGCACCATCATCGGCATGGCCCGCGCGCTGGGTGAGACCGCGCCGTTGCTGATGATCGGCATGCGCGCCTTCGTCGTCACCCCGCCGGACAGCCTGACGGCTCCGTCGAGCGTGCTGCCGATGCAGATTTTCCTGTGGTCCGACGAAATCGACAAGGCTTTCGTCCAGAACACTTCCGCCGCCATCATCGTGCTGCTGGTCTTCCTGCTCGCCATGAACGGCATCGCCATTTACCTTCGAAACAAATTCGAAGTCCGCTGGTAGAACCATGACCGAAGCCAAGATCACCGCCCGCAACGTCGACGTCTTCTACGGACAGAAGAAGGCGATCAACGACGTCTCGATCGATATCGACAACGGGATCGTCACTGCCTTTATCGGCCCCTCGGGCTGCGGCAAGTCGACGTTCCTGCGCACCCTCAACCGCATGAACGACACGATCGCCGGTGCCCGCGTCGACGGCCAGATCCTGCTGGACGGCGAGGACATCTATGCGTCCACCATGGACTCGGTCGCCCTGCGCGCCCGCGTCGGCATGGTGTTCCAGAAGCCGAACCCGTTCCCCAAGTCGATCTACGAGAACATCGCCTACGGCCCGCGCATCCACGGCCTCGCCAGCGCGAAGTCGGACATGGACCGCATCGTCGAGAACGCGTTGACCAAGGCGGGCCTCTGGGAAGAGGTCAAGGATCGCCTGACCGACGCCGGCACCGCGCTTTCGGGCGGCCAGCAGCAGCGCCTGTGCATCGCGCGCGCCATCGCCGTCAGCCCCGAAGTCATCCTCATGGACGAGCCGTGCTCCGCGCTCGACCCGATCGCCACCGCGCGCATCGAGGAACTGATCGACGAGCTGAAGGAAAGCTTCGCCATCGTCATCGTCACCCACTCGATGCAGCAGGCCGCGCGCGTGTCGCAGCGCACCGCCTTCTTCCACCTCGGCAGCATGGTGGAATATGGCGAGACCGACCAGATCTTCACCAATCCGCGCGAAACGCGCACCAAGGACTACATCACCGGCCGCTACGGCTGAGTTGGTGAGCTGACAGGGAAAAGCCATGGTAGACCATACCGTCAAGGCCTTCGACTCCGAGATCGGGCAGCTTCGCGGCCTCGTCGCCGAAATGGGCGGGCTCGCCGAAGTCGCGATCCGCGACGCCATCACCGCGCTCGTCCATCATGACGAGGAACTGGCCGCACAAGTCGTCGCCGCCGATGCGCGCCTCGACGCGCTGGAGGCCGAGGTGGACCGCCTCGCTGTGCGCACCATTGCCCTGCGCGCGCCGATGGCCGACGATCTGCGCGACGTCATCGCCGCGCTCAAGATCTCGGGCGTGATCGAGCGCATCGGTGATTACGCCAAGAACATCGCCAAGCGCGTCAATGCGCTGGAAGGCCGCACCAAGATCGATCCGGTCACACTGGTCCCGGCCATGGCAGAGATCGCCGAGTCCATGGTGCGCGACGTCCTCAACGCCTACGGCTCGCGCGATGCGCAGCTGGCGGTGGAGGTCATCAAGCGCGACCAGAAGCTGGACCAGTTCTACAACACGCTGTTCCGCTCGCTGCTGACGCACATGATGGAGAACCCCGCGACGATCACCAGCGCCGCGCAGCTTCTCTTCATCGCCCGCAACCTGGAGCGCATCGGCGACCATGCCACCAACGTGGCCGAAATGGTCTACTACGCCGCGACCGGCGAATACTGCACGGAGCGCGACTCTTTGACGGATGATACCAGCTCGGGAATGCTGTCGTGAGCGCCGCCTCGATCCTCGTCGTCGAAGACGACGTCGCCCTCAGCGAACTGCTGACCTGGAACCTCTCGGCCGAAGGCTACGATGTGCGCTCCACGCCCGACGGCGAGGAAGCCCTCGTCATGGTGCGCGAGCAAACGCCCGATGCGATCGTGCTCGACTGGATGATCGAGCAGGTGCCCGGCATCGAGGTCTGCCGCCAGCTGCGCAAGGACAAGGAAACCGCCTCGGTCCCGATCATCATGCTCACCGCGCGCGGCGAGGAAGAAGACATGATCCGCGGTCTCAAGACCGGCGCTGACGACTATGTCACCAAGCCGTTCTCCCCGCGAGAGCTGATGGCCCGCATCGAGGCGCTGCTGCGCCGCGCGCGGCCGTCGCTGGCGGGCAGCGTGCTGTCGTGGGGGGATATCGAACTCGACGCCACCAGCCACCGCGTGCGTCGCGGCGGCGAGGCGCTGCATCTGGGTCCGACCGAGTTCCGCCTGCTCCGTTACTTCATGGAGCGTCCGAACCGCGTGGTTTCGCGCCAGCAGATCCTCGACGGCGTCTGGGGCATGGACTCCGACATCGACGAGCGCACGGTGGACGTTCACATCCGCCGCCTGCGCAAGGCGATCAACCGCGACGGCGAGACCGATCCCATCCGCACCGTGCGCGCGGCGGGATATGCGATGGACGTGGCCTGATCGCTCGACGTCCCGGACCTGTTCCGGGACCGGTGGCGGCAAAGCTCTTGGATCACCCGAATACTATCGTCATTGCGAGCGCAGCGAAGCAATCCAGGGCGGTTTGCGCGGCCTTGGATTGCTTCGCTGCG
>NZ_BAAILP010000212.1:0-2556 GCF_054589055.1 Novosphingobium sp. 11B
CCCGTCATCCCAGTGAAGGCTGGGACCGCTGGCCGTGAACAGCCCACCTCGCGGCGGCGCGCTTTCACGAGAGTTCGCGTCTAAAGACCGATAGCGGTCCCAGCCTTCGCTGGGATGACGGGGTTTATTTGCCCCATCCGTGTCAGCCCCTACCCGATCGCGCCCAGACTGCGCAGGCGCGCCCTCGGGTGGATCTCGTTCTGCGAGAGCACCACCGTCGCCGGCCGCACCCGCTCGATGATCGAGCGCACGAAAGGCCGCAGGCTCGGGCTCGTCAGCAGGCACGGGATTTCTCCCTGCCCGGCGAGGCGGTCGTACGTTTCGCGCACCGAGGCGATGAAGGCCTGCAGCTGCGAGGGCGCCATGGCGAGGTGGCGGTCGTCGCCCTGCCCGATGATCGCCTCGGAGAATGCCTCGTCCCACACCGCGCCGAGCGCGACGATGGGGATCGTGCCGTCCAGCGTGTGCTGCGCCGAGATCTGCCGGGCAAGCCGCGCGCGAACATGCTCGGTGACTTGCGTGAGGTTGGCGGTGATGGCGCTCGCCTCGGCCACGCCTTCGAGGATCGTGGGCATGTCGCGGATCGAGACGCCCTCGGCCAGCAGGTTCTGCAGCACCCGCTGCACGCCCGAGACCGAGATGCGCGAGGGCACGATGTCGGCGATCAGCTTGGCCGAATCCTTGTGGACCTCGTCGAGCAGCTTCTGCGTCTCGGCATAGGAAAGAAGATCGGCGATGTTCTCCTTGACGATCTCGGTCAGGTGGGTGGTGACGACAGTGCCGCAGTCCACCACCGTCAGGCCGCGGAAGCCCGCCTCCTGCCGCAGTTCGCGGTCGATCCATTGGGCGGGCAGCTTGAACACCGGTTCTTGCGTGGCCTCGCCCGAGAGGCCGGTCTCGCCGCCCCCGGCATTGATGACGAGCAGCTTGCCGATGCGCAGTTCGCCGCGCGCGGTCTCGGTTTCCTTGACGTAGACGACGTATTCGTTCGCCTGCAGCGCCATGTTGTCGATGATGCGGACCGAGGGCAGGACGAAGCCGTAGTCGGTCGCCATCTGGCGGCGCAGCGCGCGGACCTGATCGTCGAGGCGCGGCTCGGCGCTGGCGTCGTTGATCAGCGGGAGCAGGCCATAGCCGAGCTCGATGCGCAGCGCGTCGATCGCAAGGGTTCGGGCGATCGGCTCCTCGGCCTGCGCAGCCTTCTGGCGGGCCTGAGCGGCGGCCTCCTCGACGCGGGCGGCGGCCACCGCCCCTTCCGCCTTCTTGGTCATCGTCCACGCGAGCCATCCGCATAGCCCGCCGAGGATCGCGAAGGGCAGGAACGGCAGGCCGGGCATCAGCGCCAGCATGCCCATCAGCGCGCCCGCGATGCCGAACGCCTTGGGATAACGGCCCAGCTGGTCGCCCAGCGCCGCGCCCGTTTTGCCGACGACGCCGCCCTTGGACACCAGCAGGCCCGCCGCCGTCGAGACGATCAGCGCCGGAATCTGGCTGACGAGGCCGTCGCCCACCGTGAGGATGGTGTAGGTCGTGAACGCCTGCCCGAACGGCACGCCGTGGATCGCGACGCCGACGATCAGCCCGACGACGATGTTGATCGCGGTGATCAGCAGAGCGGCGACCGCATCGCCCTTCACGAACTTCGAGGCACCGTCCATGGCGCCGTAGAAGCCGCTCTCCTGCTCGATCTCGGAACGGCGTTCGCGGGCGACGTCCTCGGTGATGGTGCCGGCGTTGAGGTCGGCGTCGATCGCCATCTGCTTGCCCGGCATCGCATCGAGGCTGAAGCGCGCCGCCACTTCGGCGATGCGGCCCGCGCCCTTGGTGATGACCACGAAGTTGATGACGATCAGGATCGCGAAGATGGTGAGGCCGATGACGGTCTCGCCGCCCATCAGGAACTCGCCGAAGGCCGCGATCACCCCGCCCGCCGCCTGATGCCCCTCATGCCCGTGGCCGAGGATCAGGCGGGTGGAGGCAAGGTTCAGGCCGAGCCGCAGCATCGTCGTGATGAGCAGGATCGTCGGGAAGCTGGAAAGCTGCAGCGGCTTCTCGATGAACAGCGCCGTCATCAGGATGAGGACAGAAGCCGTGATCGAGAGCGCGAGGCCCATGTCGAGCATCCACGCCGGCATCGGCAGGATGAGCATCGCGATGATCGCGCCCACGCCCAGCGCCAGCGCAAGATCGCGCCCCGGTCCGAGGCGGACTAGGAACTGCGTGACCTGCGGGGGAAGCGCGGACTTGGTGGGCGCGGTGGCCATTACCGGTGCTCTATCGCGAGCCCGCTGCATGGGCGGGAAACGAGGGTGCTGTAACCATTTTCCGTCATCCCCGCGAAGGCGGGGACCCAGCTGATGTTCGTGCGACAGGCACCGGCATCAGATGGGTTCCCGCCTTCGCGGGAATGACGGGGGTGAGAGTGAAGTCCGGTACGCTCCAGATTGCCGCGGCCCGGCGACGAAGCATTTATCCTTCCCCCGTCATTGCGAGCGTAGCGAAGCAATCCAGGGCAGCATGAAACCGCGCTGGATTGCTTCGCTACGCTCGCAATGA
>NZ_BAAILP010000212.1:2693-5272 GCF_054589055.1 Novosphingobium sp. 11B
GTGCAGGTGGCACCGCCATCCCGTCCGCCTGGAACGTGCGCAGCTTGTTGCGCATGGTCCGCACCGAAATGCCCAGCATCGCCGCCGCCGCGCTGCGGTTGCCGCCGCAGTGGCGCAGGGTCTGGAGGATCAGCTCGCGCTCGACGTCGGCGATGTTCTGTCCGACGAGGCCGGAAACCGAGGCCGTCACCGAACCCTCAGACCGCCCGCCGCGCAGCCGCGCCAGCACGTCCTTGAGGTTCACCGCAAGGTCCACCACCACCATGTCGGCTTCCGACCCGGTCCAGCCCCCGGAGGTCCAGCCTTCAAAGGCCGCAGGCGCGGATTCCACGCCGATGCGGGTGGCCGAGCCGCGCACCATCTCGTTGGCAAGACCCACCGCGTCGCCCAGTTCGCCGACCAGCATCAGCCGGGTGGCATCATGATCGCGCGATCCCATCATGCTTCCTTGCGGACGATTTCGGTCAGCGTGACGCCCAGCGTGGCGTCGATCAGCACGACTTCGCCGCGCGCGATGATGCGGTTGTTGACGAAGATGTCGACCGGCTCGCCGACGCGGCGGTCCAGCTCCACCACCATGCCGGGCTTGAGCCGCAGCAGGTCGCCGATGTCCATCTTCGATCGGCCGAGCACCGCCTGCACTTTCACCGGCACGTCGAACACGGCGTGCAGGTCATCGGGCGTCGGCGGCGTGGAGGGACGCGGCGGCAGCGCGGTTTCGCCGCTCAGGACCGGGGCCGGTTCCTCAGGCAGGTGCGCGGGGGTCAACTGGTGCCGGGTGTCGAGCTCGTCGCTCATCGGATACCTTTCACGTGTTCATCCACTGGCGGATGACGGAGGCGGATTCCGCCGGGTTGGAAGCGATGGTGTCGCCGATGCGCTTGATCGCGGAGAGCTTCACTCGCCCATCGACATGGGCGAGCGCGACTTCCTGATCGAGCAGCGGGGTATCGTCGCCCCCCCCGCCGATCGGGCCGCCCATCGGCTCAAGCTGCGCCATCGAGACGCTGCCCGCGGGCTGGCGGCGGTCCTCACCCTCGGGAAGATCACCGGAGGGCGGCGGCAGCAGCGCGGGCGCGTTCTGGCGGCGCAGCATGCGGATGGCGAAGAGGACGATGCCGCCGACCAGCACGATCTTCAGCACGTCTAGGATGCGATCGACGGTCAGGCCGAACGGCAGGCCGCCGTCGATGCCGTCCACGTCCTGCGCGGCGAAGGGCATGTTCTCCACCAACACGCTGTCGCCGCGATCGCTGTCGAAGCCGACGGCGTTCTCGACGAGGCGCTGCAGGCGGTCGAGCTGCGGCTGCGGCAGGCCCTTCTCGCCGCCGTCCACCATGACCGCCACGGTCAGGCGCTTGACCTGCCCCGGCGTGCGCACGGCGACCTTCTGGACGCGGCTGTTCTGGTAGGTGGTGTCCTCGGAGGTCTCGTTCTGTGCGGCGTTGCGGCTGTCGCCATTGGCGCCGTTCTGCGCGGCGGCCGCGTTCTCGGGCAGCTGGGTGGCGACACTCGCGCCTTGCGCGCCGGGGGTCTTTTCGGTGCTCTGGTTGCTGGATTCGACGCTGACCTGGTGTTGGATAACCTGCTTGTCGGGGTCGAAGGTCTCGGATTCCTCGCGCACCTGGTCGCGTTCGAGCACGGCGGACACTTCGGCGCGGACTTTGCCGTGGCCGACGATCGGCTCCACCATGGTCTCGATCTGGTCGCGCAAGCGGGCTTCGACGGCGGCCTGCCGTTCCTCGATGTCGCCGGAACTGCCCTGCCCTTCGCCCGCCCGCGCCAGCAGCGCGCCGGTCTGGTCCACCACCGACACCGCTTCGGGCGAGAGGTCGGGCACCGCCGAGGACACCAGATAGCGGATCGCCTGCACCGCCTCGGCCGGGAGCCGCCCGGTGGTCTTGACCGTGACCGAGGCGCTGGCCTTGCGCGGCTCGGTTTCGAACATCGCCCGCTCGGGCATGACGACGTGGACGCGGGCGCGGCTGACACGGTCCAGGCTTTCGATCGAACGGGTCAGTTCACCCTCGATCGCGCGCGTCTCGTTCAGCTTCGCGCGAGAGGAGGAGATGCCGAAGGGCTCCTCCTGGTCGAGCACTTCGTAGCCGATCTTGCCGCCCAGCTGCTCGGAGGCCATCGCCATGCGCAGTTCGGGCAGCTTGTCGGCAGGCGCGAGGATCGCGGTGCCGTCGGCCGAAAGCTGGAAGGGCACGCCCTGCCCCTTGAGCTTTTCGGTGATGGTCGATGCGGCCGAGGGGTCGAGGTCGGTGTACAGGTAGCCCATCGCGCTGTCGGGCGTTCGCGTGGCCATCCAGCCAAGGCCGAGCAGCAGCGCCAGCGCGACGCCGCCCATCATCGCGGCGCGGCGCACGCCAATCTGCCCGATGAAATTGCGCAACGCTTCCAAGTCCGGCCTTCCGAGATCCCGGCGCCGCCCCTGTCGCGCGCCCCGAGGGCATTATAGGATGAGACTAGGCAAGACTTGCCGGGATGCGCAAAAATGTGCGGTTTCCTTATCCTCCCTGTTGCGAAGCAATGGGGAGGTGGCAGCGCGTAGCGCTGACGGAGGGGTGGGGGGG